>ONTY01000065.1 GCA_900320815.1 uncultured Pseudomonadota bacterium | reverse complement strand
GAGAAAATCATGGCGTCTTCCTTGCAGTTTTGGGCAATGCGCAGTTTGGGAGGGCGAAAGTGTAGCGGGGCAGGGTGCCAGTGTCGTGCGGTGCAGATACTTCTATTTCATCTGGCTTATTGCCGCAATAAGCTCTGCGGTTGGCAGAGTGATACCACCATAGTTCTGGCAAAAGAGGTGGAGGTGTTCAAAAAGGTATTTTTGAATGGTATATAGAGCTTCGCCTGCGAAAGATGCGGGCAAGGCATTATACTATTGGTGGGTATATGCTGCGGCGCTAGAGCCTGTCGGTGTGTTCAGCCTGCCACCCACAAGGGAGTATCGGTGCACGCCGCTTCCAGCTCCCAGCGCACGGTATCTGAGGCGCCGCTGACGGGCAATTCAAGGGGCAAGTGCAGCAGTCGCCCATCGCGGGCGATGAGCAGCGTGATGCGCTGCTGTGGGCGCGCGTGCTGCAGCACGTCTTTGACGCGCTGCAGCCGCCAGAAGTCTGGCGCGGCGGCGGTGGCGCCGTCTGCTGCTGGCGGCGGCTGCACGGCCAGCCATTCGTCGCCTGCGGCCAGGCCGGCGGCGGCAGCGGCGCTGCCAGCCAGCACGCCCTGCACTTGTATCAAGCCGCCCTCTTCGTGCACGCGCATTCCCAGTGCGTGTGCCACAGGCACCACAGCGTGGCGCACGCGCACGCCGCTCTGGCGCAGCAGCGGCTCCAGCGGCAATTCGCCAGTGCCGTGAATCCATTCATCCAATTCCGGCGTAAATGAGCGCGCACCTACTTCGTGCAACGCCGCAGCAATATCTGCTTCGCTCACGATGCCGCCTGCGGCGCCGCCCTCGCCGCGCGTGCAGTGCCGCCACAGCGCACGCATGACTTCGTCCAGCGTGCCGCATCCAGCCGCGCGCAGTGTCAGGTCAAAACACAGCGCCACCAGTGCGCCTTTGGCGTAATAGTCCACGGTGCTGTTGGGTGTGTTTTCATCCGGGCGGTAAAAACGCAGCCAGGCGTCATAACTGGCTTGTGCCAGTGATTGCCGCAGCCGCCCGGGTGTGCGGCGCACGCGTTCAATATGCTGCGCGAGGCGCGCAAGATAGGTTGCGTCGTCGATGATGCCGGCGCGCCGCAGCACAATATCTTCATAATAACTGGTAAAGCCTTCAAAGAACCACAGCAGTTCCGTCAGGTTTTCAGCGTCAAAATCATAGTCTGCAAATGGGTGCAGGCGCTTGACACACCAGGCGTGAAAATATTCGTGCGCCATCAGGCCAAGCAGCATGAGATAATTTTTTGAGGGGGCGCCATCGCGCTCGGCATACAGGCGTGGCAAATACTGCCGTCCGCAGCCCAGCACGCAGCAGTTGGCATGCTCCAGCCCGCCGCCGCCGGTGCCGCCGGCGTGCAAGATGAATAAATAGTTTTGAAATGGGGGCGGGTCGCCCTCAGGATGCCAAAAATGGTGCACCGTCTGGCAGATTTTCTGTGCGTCGCGCAGCAGGCGCGCGCCATCAAATGAAGGCAGTGCCCCGGTGATGACGAAGCGGTGCGCCGCGCCAGCGGCCTCAAAACTGCCTTCCCACAGCGGCCCCATGCACACTGGCGCGTCGGCCAGCGCCGCATAGCTGGGCGCCGCGTAGCAGCCAAAGCCGCGCTCATCGGCGCCGCCGCTTTCGGCTGCCGCAGCCAGCGCCACGGCCATGTGCCAGTGCGGCGCGTCGTGCGGCGGCAGCACGTGCAGCGTGTGCGGCGCGCACTCGGCGCCGTGCGCGCGCAGCAGCAGCGCCGTGGCGTTGAAAAAGCCGCGCTGCGTATCCAGCCAGGCGCCGCGCGGCGAGGCGTCAAAGGCATACACCTCGTAGCGCAGCCGCAGCGCTTGCCCCGCAGCGCACTTGGCCTGCCAGGTGTTTTTGTTGATGCGCTGCAGCGCGCACGGCTGCCCGCCGCATTCGGCGTGCAGGCCGTCTAGGTGGCGTGCGAACTCGCGCACCAGGTAGCTGCCCGGCACCCACACTGGCAGCGACACGCGCTGCCCCTCCTGCGGTTGGGCGATGGTCATTTCTACCGCCCAGCGGTGCGCACGCATATCAGCGGCGCGCACGCAGTAATGCACTGCCGGGGTGCAGGAGGGGAGCGGCGCGGCGTCGGTCATGTGTTTTTCAAAAAATCACTTGCGCTCCAGGCGCTCTTTGATTTTGTCGGTGCCAATGGCGCCGGCTACGCGCGAGCCGTCAGCAAAAATCAGCGCCGGCACGCCAGAGATGCGATGTTCGCGGGCAAAGGCCATGTTTTCGTCCAGCGCCGTGGTGTCGCAGCTGGCATTGCCTTCGGGGGCAGTGTTGCTGAGCATCCAGTCCATCCAGGTTTTTGCTTTGTCAGCGGCGCACCAGATTTTCTGCGCGCGCTCGGCGGAGTTTTTGCCCAGCAGCGGCGCAACGAACACGTGTACCGTCACATTTTCAATTTCTGCCAGGCTTTTTTCCACGCGCTTGCAGTACGGGCAGTTCGGGTCTTCAAACACTGCCAGCTTGCGGCTGCCGTCGCCGCGCACGATGGTGATGGCGTTGTCCAGATTCAGTTTGTCAAAATCAATGGCCGTGAGCCGCTCCAGGCGCTCTTCCGTCAGGTTTTTGCGCGTTTGCGTATCCACCAGCGAGCCGCGAATCAGGTAATTGGCCTGGGCGTCGGTGTAGAAAATATCGCTGCCGGTGCGCACTTCAAACAGCCCTTGCATGGGCATGGCGCGCACTTCGTCGATTTTTGGCAGCGCCGGCATACGGCGGGGCAGGTTGGCGCGAATGGCTTCTTCTGGCGTGGCCGGTGCGGCTGCTGCCACAGTCGCTGCCTCTGGCGCAGAAGCTGCGGATGCTGCTGCCGCTGCCGCAGGCGCAGAGGCTGCGGACGCCGCTGCCGCAGGTGCAGAGGCCACAGGGGCTGCTGCTGGGGCTGCGGACGCCGCTGCCTCTGGCGCAGAGGCCGCAGCTTCTTGCGCGGCCACGGGCAGAGCCAGTGCCGCCAACGCTGCCAGTGCACCAATGCGCAGGCGCCAGGTTTTCAGAGTCATGGTTTTCATGGTTCTTGCGGAAAAAGTTGGGTTGGGAAAAGAAAAAAGGCGCGCATTGTTGCATAGCAGCACGACAGTTGCTCTTCCCCAACCATTGAATGGGTGCAGAGGCAAGCTGCCCAGTGTTTTTTGATGCCTGTCGGGTATTTTTCAGGGTATCATTCACTTGCCCGCAACTATTGCGGGCTTTTGTGTATTAAATATAGTGGTATTTTGTATACCATGCCAGAACTTGTTCATGCGTCCAAGGGTGCGCTTGACCCTGCCATCGCCGCGTGTCTTGCGCCCGATGTGCTGCACCTGGCGCAGGCGATGGCGCGCGCCTCTGCGCCGCCGATATGTGCCATGAGCGTGATGCAGGCGCGCTCGCTGTATGCCAGCGGCGTCGGGCTGCTGGACGTGCCCTATGAGCCGCTGCTGCGCATGCGTGCGCTGCACATCCCCATGCGCGATGGCCAGGACATCCCGGCGCGCCTGTGGGCGCCGCGCATGCCGGGCGACGGCGCGCCGCTGCCCGTGCTGCTGTTTTTCCACGGTGGCGGCTACGTCATTGGCAGCCCGGCGACGCACGAGGGCGCGTGCCGTGCCATCAGCAAGGCGGGCGGCTGCGCGGTGCTGGCACCCGACTACCGGCTCGCGCCCGAATGGCGCTTTCCTACCGCCGTCAACGATGCCATTGACGCGCTAGAGTGGCTGGCGCACGGCGGCGCTGCGCAGCTTGGGCTGGACGGAGGGCGCATCGCCGTGGGCGGCGACTCCGCCGGCGGCACGCTGGCAGCGGTCAGCGCGCTGCACGCGCGCGATGTGGGGCTGCCGCTGGCGCTGCAGGTGCTGATTTACCCCAGCACCGCCGGCAGCGTGCCCGCTGGCCTTGCCGCCTTCACCTCGCGCACGCGCTATGCCAACGCTCCCATGCTGGACGCGCGCAGTCTGCACTGGTTTTTCCAGCACTACATTGACGAGGCCGACAGCGCGGTGAAGGAATATGCAGGCGTTATGCACGGCTTTTTGAATATGGGCGGCAAACTCGCCGCTGCGCGCCGCCTGCACCGCAGCATCGGCGCCGCGCTGCGGCGCGCGTTTGGCATGGAAAAGCCACGGGTGCGGGTGCGGGTGCGATGAATTGGTATTGGTGGCGGCGCATTCTCCGCCATTTTAATATGTATTGATTGGTGCCATTTCATCATGCTTTTTAGAAAAGAAGACGGTTTGCTTGCGGCTGCCGATATAGCTGCCGCGAATGACCCGTCATTGACGTGGTCGCAATTCATCGACAATTTCCGCGCCTCCGACGAAGCCACAAGAAGAAAAATCGTCCGCGACGAACCGGCCAATGTGCCGGGCGCCGATCCAGCGTTTGCCGCTTTTGTGGCGGCAACAGTGGAAGCTTTGTGCAATGAAGTGGGAATGCCGCCACCGCAATGGGTTTTTCATGCCAGGTTTGTTTTATCTGAACCGGCCTGGGGAATAAACAATATTAAAAATCCAGAGACGCTGGCAGCGGCACGGGCGCTGCTGCGGGCCGAGAGCCTGCCAGAGTTTGCGGCAAGAAACCTTTTTTATGGCGCCAACGTGCTCTCCAGGGTGTGATGCTGCCTCCCATCCCCTTTATTGCCCTCGCCGGCCCGACGGCCAGCGGCAAGAGCGCGCTGGCGCTGGCGCTGGCGCGGGAGCCGTACAGCGCCGCTGACTTTGTGCGCGATGCGCGCCGGCTGATGGCAGAGATTCGCGCGCGGGGGCGGCTGCCGCTGCTGGTCGGCGGCACCATGATGTATTTCCACGCGCTGCTGCACGGGCTGGACGCGCTGCCGGCGGCAGACGCTGCCGTGCGCCAGCGCATTGAGGCGAGGGCGGCGCGGTGCGGCTGGGCGGCGCTGCATCGCATCCTCTCGCGCATTGACCCGCAGGCCGCCGCGCGCATTGCGCCGCAGGACAGCCAGCGCATAGGCCGCGCGCTGGAGGTGTGGCTGCTCACGGGCCGCCCGCTTTCCGCGCTGCAAAAAAGGCAGGGCGAACAGGGCGCGCAAGGTGAACAAGGTGGCGTGCTGTGTGCGCTGGAGCCTCACCGTCGCGCCTGGCTGCACGCGCGCATTGCCGCGCGTTTTGACGCCATGCTCGCCGCCGGTTTTGTGGACGAAGTGCGACGGCTTCGTGCACGCGGCGACCTGTCGCCGGCATTGCCCTCCATGCGCTGCGTGGGCTACCGGCAGGCGTGGCAGGCGCTGGATGAAGGCAGGGATGCAGCGTGGCTGCGCGAAAAAGCCTGCGCTGCCACGCGCCAGCTTGCCAAGCGGCAACTCACCTGGCTGCGCGCCATGCCGCAGCGCCGCAGCATCTGCGTGGACGAGGGCAGCACGGCGGAAGGGTTGGCGGGAGAAGTGGTGCGGGCGCTGAAAAGCGTATACCCGTCAGTATAATGCTTCATTACCGGCTTATAAAGCCGGCGATGAAGTGATACTTGGCGAAAACAAAAAAGCCTTGGCGATGCGCCAAGGCTTTTTCATTGGGAAAGGGTTTGGCGTTCAGCCCAACTGCTCCTTCACCCACGAAGGCACAGCGGCCAGCGTTGCGTCAAGGTTTTCGTTGCTGGGCGCGCCGCCCATGGCCATGTCGGCTTTGCCGCCGCCTTTGCCGCCAAGCCGCCCGGCGGCAAAGCGCATGAGTTCGCCCGCCTTGATGCCGCGCGCCACGGCCTCTTTGGCGCAGCCGGCGGCAAGCTGCACTTTGCCGTCCGCCTGCACGGCGGCCAGCAGCACGGCAGCGGCAGGCAGGCGGCTGCGCAGGTCGTCGAGCATCTGGCGCAGTGCAGCGGCATCAGGCGCGTCAACGCAGCTGGCAAGGACGTGGATGCCGCTCACGTCCACAGCTTTTTCCGCCAGACCGCTGCCTTGGGCGCTGGCCAGCTGGCCGGTGAGGCTGGCCAGTTGCCGCTCCAGGGTACGGGTGTGCTCGATGGCCTGCTGCACGCGCTCTGGCAACTCGGCGGCGGTGGTGTGCAGCGCAGCGGCAGCGGCGGCAAGCTGGTGCTCGGCGCGCTGCACCCAGGCCAGGGCGCCGGCGCCGGTGATGGCTTCCACGCGGCGGATGCCGCCGCCGATGCCGCTCTCGGAGGTGATTTTGAAAAAGCCAATGTCACCGCTGCGCGCCACGTGCGTGCCGCCGCAAAGTTCGCGGCTCTCGCCGATGTCCACGACGCGCACGCTCTCGCCATATTTCTCGCCAAAAAGCATCATGGCGCCGCTGGTGCGTGCCTCCTCAATGCCCATGTGCTGCACGCGCGTGGCGGCGTTGGCGCAGATGGCGGCGTTCACGCGCTGCTCCACCTCGGCAATCTGCTCTGGCGTCATGGGGCTGTGGTGCGAGAAGTCAAAGCGGGTTTTTTCCGCGTCCACCAGCGAGCCTTTTTGCTGCACATGCACCCCCAGCACTTCGCGCAGTGCGCGGTGCATGAGGTGCGTGGCGCTGTGGTTGCGCGCGCAGGCGGCGCGCCGGGCGGTGTCTACCTGGGTGGCGACGCTCTCGCCCACGCGCAGCAGTCCCGCGCTCAGGCGTCCGTGGTGACCGTGCACGCCAGCCTTGATTTTTTGCGTGTCCAGCACCTCAAAGATGGCGCCGCCGTCGCTGGCCAGCTGACCGGCGTCGCCCACCTGGCCGCCGCTCTCGGCGTAAAAGGGCGTGATGTCCAGCACAACGGCGCCTTCGTCGCCTGCGCGCAGTTCTTTGACGGGAATGTCATGGGCGTTGTAGAGCGCGCGCACGGTGGCGCGTCCGGCCAGTTGCGAGTAACCGGTGAACTCGCCCGCTTCGCCTTCGTACTCGAGCTGGCGCTGCATCTTGAAGTGCGCGGCGGCGCGCGCCCTCTGGCGCTGCGCGGCCATCTCCTGCTCGTAGCCGTCCATGTCCATCTCGGCGCCAAGCTCGCGCGCCATGTCGGCGGTCATGTCCACGGGAAAGCCGTAGGTGTCGGCCAGGGTGAAGATGTGCTGCCCGCCGAGGGTGGGAGTGGCGCCTTTTGGGGTGTCTTTCTTGGTCTGCGTCCAGACGCGCTCAAACAGCGCCATGCCGTTTTCCAGCGTCTGGCCAAAGGCTTCTTCCTCGGCCAGCAGCGCCTGCTGCACGGCTGCCTCCTGCTCACGCAGCTGCGGCCAGGCGTCGCCCATCTGCTGCACCAGATCGGGCACGAGCAGGTGGAAGAAGGGCTTTTTCTGCCCCAGCTTGTAGCCGTGGCGGATGGCGCGGCGGATGATGCGGCGCAGCACGTAGTTGCGCCCGTCCTTGCCGGGCAGCACGCCCTCGGCAATCAGGAAGGCGGCGGCGCGGATGTGGTCGGCAATCACGCGCAGCGAGGGCGCGGCAAGGTCGCCGCAGCCGGTTTCGCGCGCGGCAGCGGCAATCAGCGCCCGGAACAGGTCAATCTCGTAGTTGCTGTGCACGCCCTGCAAGATGGCGGCGATGCGCTCGAGCCCCATGCCCGTGTCCACGCAGGGGGCGGGCAGGGGGACGACGATGCCGTCTTTTTCCACCATGTCAAACTGCATGAACACGTGGTTCCAGATTTCAATGAAGCGGTCGCCGTCTTCATCGGCGCTGCCGGGCGGGCCGCCGGGCACCTGCGGGCCGTGGTCGTAGAACACTTCGCTGCACGGCCCGCAGGGGCCGGTGTCGGCCATCATCCAGAAGTTGTCGCTCTTGTAGCGCCCGCCCTTGTTGTCGACGATGCGCACGACGCGCTCTGCGGGCAGGCCGATGTCGCGCGTCCAGATGTCATACGCCTCGTCGTCTTCGGCATACACCGTGGCCAGCAGGCGCTCGGGCGGCAGCTTGTTGAAGTAGTCGCCAAAGCTCCAGTTGCCCAGCATTTCAAAAAAAGTGTGGTGGCGCGCGGTGTAGCCCACGTTTTCCAGGTCGTTGTGCTTGCCGCCGGCGCGCAGGCACGCCTGCACGCTGGTGGCACGCGTGTAGGGGCGCGTGTCGCGGCCAAGGAACACGTCCTTGAACTGCACCATGCCGCTGTTGGTGAACATGAGCGTGGGGTCGTTCATGGGCACCAGCGGCGAGGAGGCCACTGCCGTGTGTCCGCGCGCCGTAAAAAAGTCCAGAAACGCCTGGCGGATGTCCGCCACGGACATGAAAGGGGGCTTGGGAGAAGTCATGGTTGTTGTGGTCACAGTGGGCTGCCGCCGCCCAAGGGGAAAAGGGAGAGTGCGGCGCAAAGCGGCGCATTCTAGGAAAGGCGCCCACACGGTGCGGTGCGGATGATGCTGCGGCGCAGCGGCACAATGCGCACCTATGAAACTTCTGCATACCATGCTGCGCGTGGGCGACCTGGCACGCTCTATCCACTTTTACACCGAGGCGCTTGGCATGAGCGAGCTGCGCCGCTTTGACAACCCTGAATACAAATACACGCTGGTCTACCTGGGCTACGAGGGCGGCAACCCAGCGCAAGCTGAAATTGAGCTGACCTACAACTGGGGCGTGGACGCCTACGAGATGGGCACGGCGTACGGGCACGTTGCCATTGGCGTGCCCGACGTGCGCGCCGCCTGCGAGCGCATCCGTGCAGCGGGCGGCCAAATCACGCGCGAACCCGGGCCGCTCAAAGGCGGCACCAGCTTCATCGCCTTCGCCGCCGACCCGGATGGCTACAAGATTGAACTGATTGAGCAGGGCAGCTAAAAACATTCCTGCGAACCCATGAGGTATCTGAGTATCGTCCCATTGCCGGCAACCTGCACTGGCAATGGAATGTTTTCTTGTGGAGTCTATGAAATGAATCGTCAAAAAAATATATGTTCCCTGTTCAAAGCGGCATGGATTGTGCCGCTTTTATTTTTTCTTGCGTTTACTTATGTATTTATTAATACGGCTTGGCTGGAAGATGATATTTTTATCACTTTCCGCGCTGTGGACAATTTTTTGAAGGGCTATGGCCCAGTGTGGAATGTGGGCGAGCGCGTACAGGTGTACACGCATCCGCTCTGGTATGCGCTGCTGGTCACCGGCATTGGCATTTTCAAGCATCACTACTGGTTCACACTGGCATTGAGCTACGCCTGTCTGCTGGGTACGCTGTTTTTGCTGCTCAAAATCATGCGCCACGGCAATGTGGTGCTGGGCATTTTTGCTTCTGTCGCCCTGCTGCTTTCGCGCGCCTTTATCGATTATTCCAGCAGTGGGCTGGAAAATCCGCTGCTGCATGTGCTGCTGTGCGCCTACGTGCTCGTCGCTCTCACGCAGCAGGATGCCGCCAAACGCTTTTTCCAGACCAGCATGCTCTATGGCCTGCTGTTTCTTACAAGGCCGGATTCCATTTTCCTCGTCACCCCAGCTTCACTCTGGATGCTGTGGCAGGCATACAAGGCAAGCGGCTGGCGGTATACCATCAAACTCGCCCTGCTTGCCATTATTCCGGTGCTGGTGTGGGAGGCATTTTCACTTATCTATTACGGCTCGCTGGTGCCCAACACAGCTATCGCCAAGACCAACCTGGGCTATCCGCGCGCTGAAATGCTGGCGCGGGGCTGGGAATATCTGAAACATAGCTTCCGCGTTGATCCGCTGACGCTGGGCACGGTGATGCTGGCTGCGCCAATTTCTCTTGTCCTTGGGAAAAACCACCTGCCTCGCCTGCTGATGGCTGGCGTGGCGCTACAGATTATTTATATTTGCAATGTGGGTGGCGATTATATGCAGGGGCGATTTTTGACCACATCGCTGCTGACATCGGTCATTGCCATTGCACTTTCAAAACTGTGGAATACCACGAATAAAACTGCATTACTTTATACAGTAGCGGGGGGGTATAGTATGTGTTGCCTTGCTAGCTGTTCCGCCCCAGATTACGGTAAATATCAGATATTATCCAAGTTATTCAATAAAATCGCCATTGAGCTATCGGGAAACGCCTAGCCGGCACGGGGCGAGTGACGAGCGTTCTTATTACTATCCAAATCTTGGATTGTTGCCGGTCATCCAAAAGCATGATTTCAATCCATATACATCTGGATGGGTGTTGAAAGAGAAGAAACAAATAAAACTCGGCATCATCGTAGCGGGGGCTGCGGGGATGACACCGTGGAGCGCACAAACAGGTGTCTACTTTATCGATCCCTGCGCTTTGACCGATCCATATCTTGCCCGCATGCCAGCTTTGTTCAATCGCAGGATTGGGCATTATCGCAGGCATATACCTCAAGGATATATTGCTTCGCTGAGCACAGGCAAAAACAGCATCCGTCATGCTGCAATGGCGTCCTTGTATGATGATGTGGCGCTGGCCACGCGCGCCCCGCTGTTTTCAAAAGAACGCTGGAAAAGCGTATGGCGGCTGCATTCACAATCGTACGGCATACACCTTGAAGACTGCGAGAAGTATGCCGGCGCATTCCCAGAATATTTTGGTGTGCCCTACATGCTGGGGCTGCCGCCAGCGTTTAGTCCATTTCTTGATGAAAGCCGCATAGAGCTGGGTAGGGTCACGACACTGCAATATGCCTTGGTGCATGAGGATGCGGCTGCATGGCAGGGATTGCTTGATGGTATGGCGCGCGATGTAGAATTCAAAGCAGACATCACAGCAGCAGCCCGATGGTTTTTATTCGTGATGGATGTGGAAAACAGCGCACAGGAGGCCAAGCTCATTGCGCTATTGAACGCCGGTGCTGACATCAATGAACCTCTTGCCAATAAGCACGTGGCTGGCTACCGACTGCTGGATTTTGCGGTATTTTCCGGAAATATAGGTGCCATCAAAGCGTTGCTCAATTGGGGCGCAGATGTCAACGCCACCGACACGCTAGGGGAAACTGCCCTGATGAAAGCGGCACAACAGGGTGATATTGCCGCTGCCAAACTGCTGCTGGCGCATGGTGCTGATATGGTGGAAAAAGGCAAGGATAAAAATGGGCGTGTGCATGGGCGCACAGCCTTGATGTACGCGGCATGGCATGGACGCAAAGAGATGGTGCAGTTTCTGATTGACCAAGGCGCAGATATTAATGCTGCTGGTGCCTTGTCCGGCGAAACGGCGCTCACCAACGCCGCCCGGCGCGGGCATATCGATATTGTCCGCATGCTGCTGGATAAAGGCGCTGATGTGAATGCAGTCATGAAAAACGCCTCCACAGCACTGGGGCTGGCGCTTTCCGGCAAAGGCAATGTGCCTGCGCGCAACCGGGAAATGATTTCGTTGTTGCTCGAGCGCGGCGCCGATGCCAGCGCCGCGCTGGCGGATGCGGCGCGCAGCGGTTCTTTGAAATCAGTGCAGTTTCTGGTGGGCAAGGGCGCTGCCGTCAATTTTGCGGATGATCCCTATGGCTCAACACCCTTGATGCATGCTGCATGGTATGGGCACAAAAAAATTGTGGCGTTTTTGCTGGCAGAAAAAGCCGCCGTTAATATGGCGAATAAATATGGCAACACAGAGCTCTGGCATGCTGCGGCACATGAGCGCACCGCCATTGTGAAGCTGCTCATCAAAAAAGGGGCAGACATTGACAAGGCCAACCATGCCGGTATCACACCGCTGATGGAAGCCTCCTTGCGCGGGCACACCGACACGGTGCGCCTGCTGCTGGCAAGCGACGCTGACGTGCATCTCAAAAACAACAAAGGGGAAACGGCGCTGCAGCTGGCCGCCGCGAAAAAGCACTATGCGATTGCTGCCATGCTCCAGGAGGCTGGCGCCCAGTAAGCGGTTGTTGGGTATTGCTTCATTGCCAGCGATATTGGCTGGCAATGGCAATTCATATGGCTGGGTATTGGCGCACCCCAGGCTTTTTTACTCCAGCCACACATCCACCTGCGCGGCCTCGCTGCTGCCTTCTGGCAGCGGACGCAGCACGATTTTGTCGGCGTCTACGCCCAAGGTGCTCAACGTGTGCTGCACGGCTTGTGCACCGGCGCCTGAGCCGCTGATGACGGCGTGCTGCCCGGCAGCCACACCTTTGATGACGCCAGCCAGCGCCAGTGGCGCCTCATCGGGCAGTGCGGCGCTGGACGCTGGAAAGGTGAAATGCACCACGTCGCCCGCCTGCTTGACCTGCGCTTCGTCGCCCGGATGTTTTTTTACTGTGCCTGCCCAGTTGGGCTGCGCTGCGGGTGGCGGCAGCGCCATCATCGCTGTCGCTGGCGTCACGCGCTGCGGCGCTGCGGCATCGGCGTCTGCCACATGGCGGTGTAGCGTCACGCCAAACGCCAGCGCCGCTGCCAGCGCCAGTGCGCCCAGGACAGTCAACGCCAGCGCCACGTAATTGATGGTGTATGTACGAGTGGCCATAGACCCATGCCCCGCAGAAAAAAGCGGCGATTGTAGGAACGCCGCCCCCCGATACACTGCCGCACCATGATGAACGACATCGCCCACATGCGGCGCGAGTTTGGCCGCGCCAGCCTTTCGCAAAAAGATTCGCTGCCAGACCCGCTGGCGCAGTTTGACAAGTGGTTTGGCGAGGCACTCGCCGCCCAGGTGCCTGACGCCAACGCCATGACGCTGGCCACTGTTGGCAGTGACCTGCGCCCCTCTACGCGCGTGGTGCTTGTCAAGGACTATGACGCGCGCGGCATCACCTGGTTCACGAATAACGAAAGCCGCAAGGGGCGCGAATTGGCGGGCAACCCGCAGGCAGCGCTGCAGTTTTTCTGGCCCGAGTTGGAGCGCGTGGTGCGCATCGAGGGGCGCGTGGAAAAGCTCGAGCAAGCAGCCAGCGATGCGTATTTCGCCACCCGCCCGCTGGCCAGCCGCATTGGCGCCTGGGCCAGCCCGCAGAGCCAGCCGATTGCCAGTCGCGCCTGGCTTGTGGCGGAAGCGGCGCGCTACGGTGCGCGCTTTGCGCTCAATCCACCGCGTCCGCCGCACTGGGGCGGCTGGCGCCTGCTGCCAGATGTCTGGGAGTTCTGGCAAGGGCGCCCCAGTCGCCTGCACGACCGGCTGCGCTACCGCCTGGTGGAGGGCGCCTGGCTGCGCGAGAGGCTGGCGCCGTAGTCTTTTTCTGCGCAGTTTTGAAGCGCGCCTGCCCAACGCCCGCAAGATAGACGGGCAGTGCTTTTTATCCCCATAAAACAATGCGCTTATTGCGCTGCCAGCTCGGGCAGCGGTGCCATTTCCGGGCGAATGGCTTCGGGGCGCGTGATTTCCACGCGCGGGCTGGCTTCTGTGCGTTCGGCCTCGGCGCGCGCAGCGTCTGGGTGTGGCACGCGCGCTGGCGTTGCCGCAGCACCGGCGGCAGCGTGTGCGGCGCTGCTTTTGAGGATGCGGGCGCGCTCCTGCTCATCAGGCATCTCCAGGCGCACCTCGCGTCCGCCAGCGACCAGCAGCACGGCGTGCGGCTGCACTTCGTGCAGCTCCCAGCCCTCGGCATCCTTGCCCAGCGCAGCACCCAAGGGCACGGCGCGCGTCTTGCCTTCCACCGCAATCAGTGCTGCGCCGTCCATTCCGTGTGTGAGCACGCCGCGCAGCGCAAAGCGCCCATCGGCTGCGGCAGGTGCACTGGCGGACGCTGCGGCGGTTGACTGCGTTGCCGCAGGCGCACCAGCGCCCAAGGCGCGCGCCACAGCGGCGCTATCAATGGCCTGCTGCGCGCGCTGCGCTGCCACTGGGGCGGCAGGCGCCGCTGCCTGACTGCCCGCGCGCAGCCACCACCACACGGCGCAGCCGGCGGCCAGTGCCCAAATGGCAAAGGCAAGCAGCGCGGCGGCCAGGCGCGCGGGATGGGCCGGTTTCGAGGGGCGGGAGGGCGCAAACATGGGGCGCAATTATCATTGCGCGCACTCGTGGCGCACTTTTTGTGCGCTTGCCCATTTTTTTCCCCAAGTCTTATGAACACTTTTGCTGCTGCCCGCCGCCGTGCGGGTTTTACTTTGATTGAGTTGCTGGTGGTGCTCACCATCATTGGCTTGCTGGCGGCGCTGATAACTCCTGCCGTCATTGGCTATGTGGACGATGCGCGCGTGACAGCCGCACAAGTGGATGTGGGGCAAATCATGAATGCGCTCAAACGCTACAAACTCGATAATCAACGCTACCCCACCGCTGAGCAGGGTTTGCAGGCGCTGGTCACGCGCCCCGCTGCGCCGCCCGTGCCGGGCAATTGGAAGGGCTATCTGGAACGCCTGCCCAACGACCCCTGGGGAGCGCCGTATCAATATCTGAATCCCGGCGTCTACGGCGAGGTTGACGTGATGAGTTACGGCGCCGACGGCACGCCCGGCGGCGAGGGCA
Source organism: uncultured Pseudomonadota bacterium (assembly GCA_900320815.1). Lineage (GTDB taxonomy): Bacteria > Pseudomonadota > Gammaproteobacteria > Burkholderiales > Burkholderiaceae_C > Ottowia. Next base: position 3,230 of record ONTY01000065.1, on the reverse strand, counting down.
AAGACGCCGATATTGGCAGCTGGCAGTAAGTCATCGCCTCAAAAAAATGCACCTCTGGCAAAAATATCTGGGCGTGGAAAACGCGCCCGCCACGTTTTACCACCGCCTCGCCCGCAAAGAACTGGTGGATTTGTTCACCGCCCCACGCCGCCTGGTGCTGGAAATTGGCTCTTCGGGCGGGCGCACCGGGCAGTATTGCAAAGAAAAGTTTCCCGGCTGCCAGTATTGGGGCTTTGAAATGAACCGCGCCGCCGCTGCCGAGAGCGCCGAGTTTCTCGACCGCGTGATTTGCGGGCGTTTTGAGGCGCACGACCTGGGCGCGCTGGGTTTGAAGCCGCGCAGCGTCGATGGCGTGGTGCTGGGCGATGTGCTCGAGCACACCGACAACCCCTGGGGCATTCTGACGACGCTGCAGCCCTGGCTGAGCGATGAGGCTGAACTGGTGCTCAGTATTCCCAATGTGCGCAACCTCTGGCTGATGAATGAAATTGCCGAGGGGCGTTTCAGTTTCCCGGCGGCGTGAATATTGATGAGCGCCTGTTTGAGTATTTCAAAAAAATGCAGGGCGTGCGCGGGCCGTGCACATTCAACTATGGCAGCGTGAGTGTGCGCGGCATGGGCGAGCAGGCGATGGAGTTTTGCGCCAGGCAATTTGTGCTGCGCGCCCGCCCCAGCCGCGAGATTGACCGCGCGCTGCTTGGCCCCTGGGGCGATGCGGCCACGCAAATGGCGCGCGATATTGACGCCAGCGCCGAGGCGCATCCGGATTTTTATGTGGATACACTCCCGCCCGCGCCGCAAAAAGAGCGTATCCCCACAAAACTTTTTGCCTTTTACCTGCCGCAATTTCATCCCACGCCAGAAAACTCCGCCTGGTGGGGCGAGGGCTTTACCGAATGGAGCAATGTGGCGCGTGCGCGCCCATTATTTGCCGGGCATGAGCAGCCGCGCCAGCCCGGCGAGCTTGGTTATTATGATTTGCGCGCGCCGCACGTGATGGCGCGGCAGGTGGAGCTGGCACGGCAGGCGGGGCTGGAAGGCTTTATTTTTTATCATTACTGGTTCAGCGGCAAAAAAATGCTGTCCATGCCGCTGGAGCAATACATGAAAAGGTGGGACGAATTGCGCCTGCCCTTCATGGTGATGTGGTGCAATGAAAACTGGACGCGCACTTGGGTGGACAAGAGGGAGCACGCCGACAATATTTTGCTGGCGCACCAGAACCTGCCAGACGACCCGCAGCGCCTGATTGACGATTTGCTGCCCATATTCAGGCACCCGGGCTATTACAGAATTGATGGGCGTCCGGTGTTTTTGGTCTATCCACTCAGCGGCGCTGCGGGCGCACTGCCGCTGGCTGAGGTGCCCGCCGTGGTGCAGTGCTGGCGCGAGCGGGCGCGCGCTGGCGGCGCGGGCGAATTGCTCATTGGCGGGCATGAAAAATTCAATCTCAAAAATGCCGACGGCACGCCTGTGACGGCGCAAACGATGGGTGTGGATTTTTTATTTGAGTTTCCTCCCAATGCCAGTATGTTGTATCGCCCGGGTGAAAATGCCGTGGGCGTGCACCAATGGTATGGCGACAATACGGCGCGTGTGGTGCATTACAAAACCCTGGTGCGCGATATGACGGCGCCGCCGCCGCAAACGCTGCTGCGCACCGTGCTGGCGGGCAGCTGGGACAACACCGCGCGCCGTGGGACGGCGGCCAACATCTTTCCCGGCTGCACCCCGCCGCTGTATGAAAGCTGGCTGCGCCACGCCGCCAAGTGGGCGCAGGAGCACCCCGCCATCCCCGGCCATCCCATGACCTTCATCAACGCCTGGAACGAATGGGCCGAGGGCGTGTATCTGGAAGCTGACCGGCGCTGTGGCTACGCGCTGCTGGCGGCGACGCAGCGCGTGGCGTTCGGAGTGCACGGCCAATGAGACGAATGCGGCGTGCGAGCGGCTTCACCCTGCTGGAGGTGCTGGCGGTGCTGGCCATCGTTGCGGTGTCGACGGCGGTGGTGTCGCTGGCGCTGGGCAATGTGTCTTCCGACGCGCTGGAGCGCGAGGGCGAGCGGCTGGCGGCGCTGCTGGAGGCGGCGCGCGCGCGCTCGCGCACCGCAGGCGTGCCCGTGAGTTGGCGCGCTGTGGGGGCAGGCTTTGTCTTTGACGGTGTGCCGCCCGGCGGCGCGCCGCTGCCGCAGCACTGGCTGGATGCGCGCGTGCGCGCGCTGGGCAACGAGACGCTGCTGCTCGGCCCTGACCCCATCATTGCCGCGCAGGCGGTGGTGCTGGAGCTGGCCGCTGACGCTGGCGCGCTGCGGCGCATCCGCATCGCCACCGACGGGCTGCATCCCTTTGCCGCGCAGGGCGTGGAGGTGGCGCCGTGAGGGGCGTGGCGATGAGGCAGCGGCGGCGGCGCGGCTTTACCCTGATTGAGGTGCTGGTGGCGCTGGCGCTGACGGCCACGGCGCTCATTGCCGCACTGCGCGCCTCGGCAGCTTTGACAGAGAGCGCCGGGCGGCAGAGCCAGTTCATGCTCGCGCAGCTGTGCGCGGAAAACCACCTGGTGCAGCTTCGCCTGGCGCGTCGCCTGCCTGACGTGGGCACCAGCGGCCTGGCGTGCGCTCAGGCAGGGCGCAGCTTTGCCATTGAGCAGGCGGTGCACGCCACGCCCAACCCCTACTTTCGCCGCGTGGAGCTGCAGGTGAGTGAGGGCGGACAGGGCGTGGTGCAGATGAGTTTTGTGGCAGGCAGGAATTGAGCGGCATGTTCAATGGTATGCCTTGTTTGCCGGCTTTATATGCCGGCAATGGGAGATAAAGGTGTTGAGTATAGAAATCTGCTTTGTTATTGGTTTTGATACTCCATGAATAAAGATGCTGATGCCCGCAATGTATGCCGGCAATGGGAAAATACCCAAAGACTTGAAGCGGCAGCGCGTGGCTTCACCCTGATTGAAGTGCTGGTGGCGCTGGCCATCATGGCGCTGCTGGCAGCGATGAGCTGGCGCGGCATCGACGCGATGGTGCGCACGCAGCACAGCGTGCAAGACAACAGCCGCGAGACGCTGGCGCTGCAGGCGGGGCTGCTGCAGTGGCGCGCCGACCTGGACGCGATGATGGTGTGGCCCGAGGCGCGCGCCAGCGGGCGGCGCAGCGCCGCCGCGCGCATCGAGGCCGCCTGGCTGGCGCAGCGCAGCCTGTATTGGGACGGGCGCGCGCTGCGCATCACGCGGCTGG
>ONTY01000066.1 GCA_900320815.1 uncultured Pseudomonadota bacterium | reverse complement strand
TCAGCCCCAGGTGCGCGAGCCAACCCATCTGCGCCGCGCCCGCCAGCGCCAGCGTGCACGCCACAGCCAGCGCCGCGCCCGCCGCGCTGCCCAGCAAAAAGGGGTCGGCGAGCGGATTGCGGAACAGCCCCTGCGCCAGCGCCCCCGCCAGCCCCAGCAGTGCGCCCGCCAGCCAAGCGCCGGCGCTGCGCGGCAGCCGCACATCGCGCACGATGTGCCAGAGCGCCTCATCGCTGCGCGCCGCCGCCAGACTCTCAAAGCCCGTGCTGCCCACGCATGCGCCCAGCCACAGCAGCAAGACGCCAGCGGCCAGCAGCAGCGCGCCAAGCGGCAGCGTGCGGGAGGACAGCGGGGTGGTCATCGACTTTCTTAAAAAACTCGGTGGGTATATGATTGAATACCCGCACAGAATAAGGGCAATGATGTGTAATATTGCTGGGTATTTTAAGACTGGGCAATCTCGGCCATCAGGCGTTTGCCTCTTTCGATGCCTTCCAGGTTGTCTTCGTCGTGTTCGGTGAGGATGACGAGGAAATCTTTGGTTTTGGGGATGGCTTGGTAGGCAGGCGTGCGACACACCGCAAGCAGCAGGCCGTAGGCAAAGTCCATAAAGGCTTTCTTGGCATTTTCATAGTCATTGTCTTCATCGTCGTCGTATATCTTGTCTTTTTCTTCTTCCTCGCAGATGTAGTAAATATTGGTGCCCTGGTATTTCCAGTCGCCTGTGCCGTAGCGCATTTCTTGGTCGTCGTCGTCATATGGACTGTAATTGTCTTGATAGTATTTCAGGCGCTCGGCATAGGCTTCTTCGGTGTTGAAAGACAGCAGGATTTCGGCTTCGCTGGCGTTGAAGTCAAAGCCGAAGGTATAAAAGGTCTCGCCGGGGTGTTCCTTGAGAAATGTTTCAATGTCGGCGGCAATTTGCTGCAGCATTTCCTGTTTGCGGGCTTCGTTGAGGGGCATGGCATACGTCCTTTCGTTGGATGAACGGGAAGATTGATGGGGTATTATATCATCGCCGGCATAACAAGCCGGCAATCATTGTTTATCAAGTGGAGTATCTGCTGCTGGCTGCCCCCACAGCGCCAGCGCCTGCAGGCAGCGCAGGCGCTGGGGAGCGCCCTGGTCGGGGGGGATTTCTGTGCCGGGCAGCCGCAGGCCGTAATCCAGCCCTTGCGCGTCGGCGGCGAGCACCCAGGCGGCCAGGCGCGAGAGGCGCGCTTCCGCCTCCATCGCCCCAGTGAGCGAAAAGTCCAGCCAGAGCTGGCGCTGCTGCATCTGCATGGCGTCGCGCGAGACGAGTTCACCGGCGCGGGCGAATTTTTTCCACACGATCAGGCGCATGCCATCGCCGGGGCGGTAGGCGCGCACGCCGTCAAACTCGCCAGCCGCACGCGCGCCGCTGGCAATGCCGGCGCCTGCTGTGGGCTGACCTGGTGGCAGCGGCGGGGGCGAGGTTTCGGGTGCGGGCCACACCAGCACCTGCGCGGCGGGGCGCCAGACGGACCAGACGCGAAATGCCCCCATCGGAAAGAGCGTTTGCACGGTGAGCGCAGGCAGCGTGTGCAACCCACGGCGCGCGGGTTTGAAACTGAGCTGCACACTCGCGCGCCCCTGCGCGGGCACATCCGCCCAAGACCAGTTTTGCGTGCCGTGCAGCGCCAGCGCAATGGCAACGCGTGGCGTGCGGCGCTCGTTGGCCAGCACCACGTCCAGCACAGCCAATGCGCCGGCGAACAGCGGCTGCGGCGCGCTCATATGCAGCCGCAGCCCGCGCAATGTGCTGTGCGCCACCCACATGCCCGACGCCGTGCAGCCCGCTAGCAAGAAAGTGAGCAGGTAGCCCAGACCGAGCTGGTAGTTGATGGAGGCAATGAGCAGCACGATGAGCGTGGCGGCAAGCATGAAGCCGGCGCGCGTGGGCAGGATGTAGGTGTTGCGGTGGTCCAGCAGCAGCGTGTCGGCGGGCGGGATGCGCAGGAACCAGCGCTGGATGCGCCGCCGCAGCCGCGCATGCAACGCCCAGGGGGGCAGGGAGGAAGCGGTCATGGCGTTTTGCTAGTGCGGACGGCGTTTACCAATTTTTTCAAACACCATCGCTGGCGCACCGGGCACGGAGCGCGCGCCTGAAATGGGTAAATTGATGGTGATGTCAACGGTATCGTCCCAAATGAAAAAAATGAGGCCGCCGGCATAGTCTCGGCGCCGGCGCTGATAAAAATCCAGCGTGCGCTGCATTTCACTGCGCACGCGCGCCGCAATCAGAGCCTGCGACTGTTCGTTTTTTTTATTGCCACGCGCGTCGAAATCAAGAAATCCGTTGGCGCTGGACTCGCCCCACAGTTGCAGTGTCGTGCCTTTGGGTGCGTGTTTTTTGAGCAGCTGCAGCATGGATTCAGATTTGCAGGTGAATATGGCGTTCAGCAGGGCGTTATCGGCTTCTTGTGCGCCGGGGGCGGCGCCGGCATTGTCGTCTGAATAAAAGCTCAATTGAGTTCGCACCTGAGGCATGGAGGTGTTTTTGAATGGCGTGCATGCCGCGCTGGCGCCGAGTTCTGCAAACCATGCCAGCGTGTGCGCGTGCAGGGTATCTTGCAGCAGCGAGGCGGTATACAGGTCGTAGGCAATGATGTCCACCCCTTCGGGGATGCCGCCGCCGGTGTAGATATTGCCCGCCAGGTCGTAGGTGGTGAGGCGATTTTGGGAATAGGCTTCAATCCAGCGCCGGCTTTCTTCGCTTTCATCGCCACGGATATTTTGATAATACTGTTCAATGTCTGCCACATACGCATTTGCCTGACCCGCTATCATGGCAGCAAAGCCGGGATGAAACATGGCGCCAGCAAAAGTGACGCCCAGCGGCACATCGTGCAGCCCGTTTTCTGCCAGCAAGTGGCGCACGCTGCGCGCAGCGCGCTCCAGTTCGCTGCGGCTGATGCCGTGCAAATAGGGTTCGTCGGCGATAAAAATGGCAGCGATTTGGCGGCGGTATTTTTTGAGAATGGGTGCAGTCGGTGCTATCAAACGCTTGAGTTCGCTGTATGTATTGGGGCGCTTGACTTTGTGACTGGGCAGGGGAGAAAAGGATTTTTGCTGCAACTGGCCGTTGCTTTGGTACGTTGTGTGAATATCCTGGTGCTTGCGCAGAAAAATGGGGCTGAAATCAAGCTGCAGGCGCGCGCCCTGCTGGCGCGCGGTTTCCAGGCTGCGGCGCAGTTTTTCAGGCGTATAGACGTTATTGATCATGCCCAGCCAGGTGTGGCGCGCCAATTCTTCTGGATATATTTCCGGGCTAAAAAATGCCAGCTTCGGGTCACGCGCTGGCCGCTGCCATGCCACGGCCGCAACCAGTGTGGCAGCAGCGATAAAGAGACCCGCCAAAACGCGGTCCCAAAAACGGCTGCGCCAAGCGTGCGGCAAGGCGAGCCGCTTCATGGCAGCGGCACCTCGTCAATCATGGCGCGCACCTGCTCCACGGCGCCGCGCCCGGCATCGGCCACGGGCACCATGCGGTGCGCGGTGCACTGCGGCAGGATGGCTTGCACGTCGTCGGGGGCGACGTAGTCGCGCCCTTCAATGAGTGCCTGCGCGCGTGCGGCGTGCAGCAAGGCGATGCCGGCGCGCGGCGACAGCCCCTGCACAAACCAGCGTCCGCTGCGCGTGGCGGCGACGATGTCTTGCACGTAGTCAAGCAGCGCGTCGGATGCGTGCACGCGTCCCACGGCGGCCTGCAGCGCGGCGAGTTCGCCCGCGCCCAGCACGGCGGGCAGCCCGGCGAGGATGTCGCGGCGGTTCTGGCCGCAGAGCAGCTCGCGCTCGGCGGCGCGCTCGGGGTAGCCCAGGCTGATGCGCATCAGAAAGCGGTCAAGCTGCGACTCGGGCAGCGCATAGGTGCCAAGCTGCTCAAAGGGGTTTTGCGTGGCAATGACGAAAAACGGCTGCGGCAGCGCGCGCGTGGCGCCTTCCACGCTCACCTGGCGCTCTTCCATCGCCTCCAGCAGTGCGCTTTGCGTCTTGGGGCTGGCGCGGTTGATTTCGTCGGCCAGCAGCACCTGCGTGAACACGGGGCCGGGGTGAAAGATGAAGTCTTCCTTGCCCCGGTCATACACCGACACGCCCGTCAAGTCGCTGGGCATGAGGTCGGCAGTGAACTGCACGCGCGCAAATTGCAGCCCGAAGGTGCGCGCCAGCGCGCTGGCAAGCGTCGTCTTGCCCACGCCGGGCACGTCTTCAATGAGCAGGTGCCCGCCCGCGAGCAGGCAGGTGACGCTGTCTTGCACCTGCGGCGCCTTGCCTGCGATCACCGAGTTCAGTTGGCCAAGGATGGCCTGGATTTTTTCTGTGACATTCATGGGGCGTGGAAGGTAGCAGATACACCAGCTTCAAAATGAACAGGAGTGTATCAAATACTCCAATTATAAAGTTTGCATTGCCGGCATATATCGCGGGCATCAATTGCCATACTCCAAGAATACACGAATTGTGGAGGCCATTTTTCCAGAGTAGCGCACCGCTATCATCGCCGCCGCCCCAAGGCAATGCTGCCCTGCAACACCGCTTCCGCCTGCTCTATGCCCACCTTCCTGTCTACAGCCTGGCCCAGCCTGCTTTGGGCACGCCTGCCGCGTTTTGTGCGCGCGCCGCTGCACGCGCTCATGGGCGCCTGGCGTGTGCTGATGCTCGGCGCGCAGCTTGTGGTGCTGGCGACCATGCCGGCGGTGTGGCGCAGTGCGCGGGTGCGGCAGGCTGTGCTGCGCCACATCTATCTGGCTGCCGGACCGGTGCTGCCGGGCTTTACGGCGCTGATGCTGCTGCTGAGCATCGTGCTCATTCACATCGTCATGGTTACAGCCTACTCCTACGGGCTGGCAACGTATGCGATCGATACCGTGGTGCGCGTGCTGGTGCTGGAAATCCTGCCGCTGGCCGCAGCCCTCTTTGTAGCCGTGAACTACAGCGTGCCAGAGGGCAATGCCCTCTTTCGCCTGCGGCGCGATGGCGCCATACAGCGCATGCGCGACGCAGGCTGCGAGCCACTGGCGCTGCTGGTGCTGCCGCGCGCAGCAGCTGCCGCCTTTGCCGTGGCGCTGCTGGCAATGCTCAGCGCGCTGCTGGCGCTGGTGCTGGCGTATGTGGGCGTGCGCGGCTTCACGCTCACCGGGCTGCGCTCGTTCAACCACGCCGTCGGGCAAATCTTCAGCCGCCCTGTCGTCCTCATCCTGATTGCGAAAACGCTGGCGTTCGCCTTTGCCACCGCGCTCATGCCGCTGGCGCAGGCGCTGCGCGATGCCCCAGCGCGCGCCTCGCGCACCAGCCTGGAGCTGCGCGGCCTCATCCACATGGCAACACTCATGCTGCTCATTGAAATTGCCGCGCTCGTCAGCAACTATTACTGATACCCCAACATCCTATGTCCGCTTCCCCCGCCCTGCCGCCCGATGACGATGGCAGCGCCCTGTTCATCTCCCCGCGCCGCCTGCACGCACGCGCCCTCGCGCTGCTGGCGCTGATGGCGGCGCTGCTCATCGGCGGCGCGTATTACCTGCTGCACATCCGTGGCGCTTTCAGGACGTGGCAGCCGCTGTATCTCATCTGCGAAGACTCCGAGGGCATTAGCGTGGGTATGGAGATGAGTTTTGTCGGCTTTCCCATCGGGCGCGTGCGCGAAATCAGACCAACCAGAGACAAGGAAGGAAATGTGCGCGCGCGCGTGCATGTCAACGTGGACGCACGCGCCGCGCGCCACTGGCTGCGCACCAGCAGCGTGTTTTTGCTGGAAAAGAGCATCGTCGGCGCTGCGCGGCTGCGCGCCATCACCAACGTGCCCGATGACCCGCCCTTGCCCGCAGGCAGCCAGCGCGAGTTGCTGCGCGGCGACCTGACCGCCGAGCTGCCGCTGCTGTTGGCCGAGGCGCGCGCCCTGCTGCGCAACTTGGAGCAGCTCACCGCCGCCGACTCTGCACTGGCCGGTGCGCTGCTGGATGTGCAAGAAATCACGCAGCGCCTTGCTGCCCCGCATCAGGGCGGGCTGCTTGCCGCCCTGACTGGTGACGCCGAAGACGCCCGACGCGCCGCCGCCCTCATCGAGCGCACCACCCGCGTGCTCGAAGGCGCCGACACCCTCTTGCGTCGCCTGGGAGCACTGACCAAAAACGCCAACGCCCAAGTTCTCGGCCCCAAGGGGCTGACACGCGATGCGCAAACGGCCATGCGCCAGCTTCATGGGCTGATAGGCGAGTTGCGCGGCAGCATCAAACACATCGACGCCGTCCTTGGCGACGCCAAAGCCATCAGCGGCAACACGCGCGCTGCCACAAACGATTTGCATGAGTTGCGCGAGGAGGTTGAGGCCAACCTGCAGCGCGCCGAAACCCTGATGAACAGCCTGGGGCGCCGCTGGCCCTTTGCCAGCGGTGACAAGCCGGGTATCAAACTGCCATGAGGCATCGCTACTTCCCTGCTCTTGCCCTGCTGGCCGTCGCCGCCACCTTGCTGCTGGCTGGCTGCGCCAGTGCCCCCGTGCCTGACTGGCACACCAATGCCTTCGCCGCGCACGAGCGCGCCTTTGCCGCGCACCTGCAGGGGAAAAGCAGTCAGGCCGAGCGCGAATGGCGCAAGGCGCGCGCCGCCATCAGCGCCAGCGCACGGCTGGACATGCTTGCACGCCTGGAACTGGCCGCCTGCGCCGCACGCACTGCTGGGCTGGAGTTTGGTGCCTGCGCCGCGTACGAGGCCCTTGCTCAAGACGCCGGCGCCCAGGAAGCCGCCTACGCGCGCTATCTGCACGCCGCGCCGCAGCCGTATGACCTCGCCCTGCTGCCCGCCGCGCACCGCGCCACCGCCGCCCTCCTCGCCGCACCCGCCACCGCCGCCACGCCCGAAGCCGCGCATGCCACCGTCAGCGCCATCGCCGACCCCGCCGCGCGGCTGATTGCCGCCGCCGTGCT
>ONTY01000108.1 GCA_900320815.1 uncultured Pseudomonadota bacterium | reverse complement strand
GGAAGTAGTTTTTCATAATGCATAGACTTTCCCATACTTGGCTTTGTTAATCCACCATTTATTCGCCGCCAATGGCAACAGGCGTAACGCGACGCAAAAAAAACCTGTCCAAAGTGCCAATGAAGCGTCCACAATCGCCGCTGTTACAAATGACCGACAAGGAATGCCGCATGACTGCCCACACGCCCACACGCCCAGACAAGATTGCCGTTGTTGACGATGACCCACGCATCCGCGACCTGCTGCGCCGCTACCTGGATAAGGAAGGCTTTGATGTTGCCGTGGCCGAGGATGCGAAGGCGCTGACGCGGCTGCTGCTGCGCGAGAGCATCGACCTCATTGTGCTTGACCTGATGATGCCGGGCGAAGACGGGCTGTCGGTATGCCGGCGCCTGCGTGCCGCCGGCGACAAAACGCCCATCATCATGCTCACCGCCAAGGGCGAGGACGTGGATCGCATCGTGGGTCTGGAGGTGGGCGCCGATGACTACTTGGGCAAGCCCTTCAACCCGCGCGAGCTGCTCGCGCGCATCCACGCCGTGCTGCGCCGCCGCCCGCAGCAGGAAGCGCCCGGCGCGCCTTCTGGTGGCAGCGAGGTGGTGCGCTTTGGCCCCTTTGTGTTTGATATTGGCACGCGCACGCTCACGAAAGATGGCAAAGATGTATCGCTCACAACAGGTGAGTTCGCCATGCTCAAAGCCCTGGTGCGGCACCCGAGGCAGCCGCTCTCGCGTGAGAAGCTGGCGCAGCTGGCGCGCGGCAGGGAATTCGAGCCGTTTGACCGCAGTCTGGACGTGCAAGTCTCGCGCCTGCGCAAAATCATTGAGGGCGAGAGCAGCGGCACGCCGCGCTACATCCAGACTGTGTGGGGTGTGGGTTACGTCTTTGTGCCTGACGAGCCAAACTAAACACCGGCAAAAATACACAAACAAAAAAACAACAGTCTCCCCAAAAAATCCCTGAAGAAAATCTTTCAAAAACACTAAAAATACCGCGCGGCGCCAGCGCCGCGCCACAGCACAGCGATTTTTTCCGCATTTTTGTATGGGCGACACCACCACCACATCCTCCTCCTCCCCTTTCTCCGCCAGTGGCGCCGCCACCATCGCGCTGGAGAGCGACAGCGGGGGTATTTCCTCTGTGCTGCCACTCGAACCCATGCCCACTGGTGAGCCGCCGCGCCCGTGGCTGCGCATGAGCATGTTCTGGCGCACTCAGGAGCTGGAGCCGCACGTTGCCGAAGGCGCGCGTCAGATGGCTTCGCTGGTCAACCTCTCGCGCGCGGCGCTGGTGTATGCGGACGCGATTGAGCGCATCTCGCTCATCAAAGAGTTGGGTGAGCAGGAACAGGTGCACATCCTGCCGCGCGAGGCGGGCGACCGCTACACCCCTTTTACGCGCAACAGCATTGAGCGCGCCATCAGCCACGGGCTGGCTGCCAATCTGGGCGAGAGCACCATCCTGGCGTGCAGCGTCAACGACAAGCCTGGGCTGTGGATTGGCTTTGACATCCAGGGGGACCCCTACTGGCTGCTCATGGAACGCTCGCGCGCCGCAATCGTGCAGCGCAGCAGCACCTGGCTGCGCTGGATGACGCTCATCGGGGTGTTGAGCCTCATTGGCGCCGCCGCCATATCACTGCTGCTCAATCGCCCGCTGCGCCAGCTTGCCGCCGCCGCCGCCAGCGTGCGCGAAGGCAAATACGCTGCGCTGCGCCTGAACGAGGCCACCGTCACCAACGAAGTGCGCGACGTCAACATCGCCTTCAACCGCATGGCCAACCAACTAGCCAAAGCCGAGCAAGACCGCGCGCAAATGCTTGCCGGCATCTCGCACGACTTGCGCACGCCGCTGGCACGCCTGCGCCTGGAAATAGAGATGAGCGTGCCCGAAGAAGATGCGCGTGTGCACATGAGCGACGACATAAGCCAGGTCGACACCATCATCGGCAAGTTTCTGGACTACGCACGTCCCGGCAACCGCACGCTGCACTCCATGCAGCTTGCGCGCCTGGTGCGCACTGGTGCGGCGCCCTTTCTGGTGCGCGACGACATCCTGGTGCGTATTAATGTTGACCCGGCGCTCTACGTGCTGTGCGACGAGGTGGAGTTCGCCCGCGTCATCGCCAACTTGCTGGAAAACGCGCGCCGCTACGGCAAAACCCCCGGCGAGAACCGCGCCCGTGTGCGCATCGCCGCCACGGCGCGCGAAGGCTGGGTGACGCTGCGCGTGCATGACCACGGCCCCGGCGTGCCCGACAGCATCCTCTCGCAGCTCACGCTCCCCTTTTTCCGTGCCGACGGCGCACGCACCGCCGCCGCTGGCTCCGGGCTGGGGTTGGCCATCGTCTCGCGCATCGTCGAGAGCATGGAAGGGCGCCTGCATGTGGTCAATGCTCCCAGCGGCGGGCTGATGGTCATCGTGCAGCTGCGCCAAGCCAGCGCCCCTCCAGCCACTGGCCCCAGTGGGCTGTAACGGCAGCCGCACACCGCACCCACACGGCTTGCGGCAACCCTTGAGGCTGCCTTGGCTGCGCGTGTGCAAGCCGGGTGCAGGCGCCCACAGGAAGCGCGCTTAATAGCCCATCTATCGACGAGGTATATCTTGGCTGCCCGCATACCTTGCGGGCAATGGAGCATAAATGCAATGGGTATAGGAAAAGCGCGATGCCTCGCGCTGCTCAATTGCCACTGCGCTGCGGCGCGGGGACGACTTCGGGCGCCTTCCGCCACGGCATCACGGCAGGAGGCACGGGTTCTTTGGGCTGAACTGGGGCAGCAGCGGCGCTGCCAGATGCGGCTTCCTTGTTTTCCTGCTGCCCATTGCTGCTGCCATCTTTCTTTTCCACATTGCTGCCGGGCTGCGGCAGCGCAGGAAGCATGGGGGCGATGTGCGTCCACATGCCTTGCAGGATGCGCACGCTGTTGGCGTTTTTCCACATATCTGTCCACGCCAGCGGGGTAGAGCCGAGCATGACGACCAACCCAAGCTCCAGCAGCAGGGCTTGCAGCAGCCCAAAGGCGGCACCCAAGATGCGATCCACCGGGCGCATACCCACAGCTGCCGCCAGCCGCCGCACCAGGTGCGCCGTAGCACCACTGGCAAAGAGCACGAGAACAAAAATGAGCGCCGCACCAGCGATGGTGCGCAGGCGCTCGTCACCCAGCGGCAGCGCCATACCCGCCAGCCGCCCCAAGTGCCCCGCAGCCAGAAAGGCCGCGACCCAGCCCAAGATGGAAATGACGCCATAGAGCAGCCCGCGCCAGGCGCCCATCACCATTGCGATGGCCAGCACACCCAGCGCCAGCCAGTCCAGGGCGGGCAGCAGTTGCAATGCGTCGTCAAGCATGGCGGTTATGCCTTTCTCGTGTGTGTGAGTCTTTACATGGCCTGCACAGCGGCGGGCAGCCCCTGCAGGCGCAGTTTGGCTGCGGCTTGGTCAGCGGCTTGGCGCGAGGCAAAGGGGCCGGCACGCACGCGCGTGCGCTGGCCGGCGCTGGTTTTGATGGCTTGCGTATACGTTTTCACACCAGCGCGTGTGGCCTTCTGGCGTGCTTGACGCGCAGCGGCGGGGTCAGCAAAGGCGCCGATTTGAATGAAGAAACGCTGCGAGGAGGCAGCAGCGGTGCCGCCCCCTTCCAGCAGGCTGCGCGCACGCGCAGCTTCGCGCGCCTGCGCTTCGCGGCGCTCTTTATCCGCCTTGGCCTGACGCTCTTTGCGCTCTTTTTCTGCCTTGGCCTGCTGCTCTTTGCGCTCTTTATCCGCCTTGGCCTGCTGCTGGCGGCGCTCTTGCTCGGCGCGCGCTTGGGCGGCTTGCGCTTCGCGACGCTCTCTCTCGCGCTCGGCGCGCGCTTGGGCAGCTTGCGCATCGCGACGCTCTCTCTCGCGCTCGGCGCGCGCTTGGGCAGCGGCCTGTTGCTCGCGGCGCTCTTTTTCTGCCTTGGCTTGCTGCTCTTTGCGCTCTTTTTCCACTTTGGCCTGCTGCTGGCGACGTTCTTTCTCGCGCTCGACGCGGGCTTGAGCCGCTGCCTGTTGCTCGCGGCGCTCTTTTTCTGCCTTGGCTTGCGCCGCCTGACGGCGCGTGGCGCGTGACGGCGCTGGCTCGTCGGCAGCGGGAGCAGCGGCTTGTTTGAGTGGCTGCGCGCTGGGTGCGGTAGCAGGTGTTGGCGCCGGCACGGGCACAGGCTCGGCAGCGGCGGAGGGTTCGTCGTCTGCCAGCACGACTTCTTCGCGCGCGTCCAGGCTCTCGGCGGCGGGCACTTGCAGCGGGGCGACGTCGTCTTTGTCAGGAATGGAGAGTTGCGCGTCCACACTCACCGGGCGCGGCTGTTGGTCAAAGAGCATGGGCAGCCCAACGACGGCAGCGGCCACGAGCAGCGCCGCGCCCAGCAGGCGATGGCGAGCGCGACGGCGGATGGCATCCAGCGTCTCGGGCGGCGGCTCCGCAGCAGCACTGCGACGGCGGCCAAATTGGCGCGGCGCCGGATGTGAGGAAGGTTCGGGAATGGTGGTTTGGCCAAATCTGAATAAAGCCATGAGAGCTTTCCGACGGGCGCGGCGGCGGGCAATGCCTAGTGCAAAGCGGCTGGGATGCCTGCGGCAGTGTTCAGCGGTATTGCACGCCCTGCCCTGCTGTGATGTGCGGCGTGCCGTGGGTCAGCACGCCAGCGACGGTGAAAAACGAGCCAAAGAGTGCGATTCTATCTGCGCTGCAACATGCGCGCGCCGCCGCATCCAGCGCCGCCGCAGGGCTGGCGAAGGTGGCGGCAGCCACTTCGGATACGCGTTTTGTTGCGCCGCGCCAAATCTCCAGCACCTGCCCGGCGCTGGCAGCGCGCGGCGTGGGCAGGTCGCAGAAATACCAGGCGTCCACCACATCATCCAGGCACGCGAGCACGCCCGCCACGTCTTTATCTGCCATGGCGCCAAACACGGCGTGCGTGCGCGGCGCCGCTCCAAGCGCGTGCAGCGCCTGCGCCAGCACCGTCGCCGCCTGCGGGTTGTGCGCCACATCCAGCACCATTTCGGGCGCTTCGCCTGATGCCGGCAGCACCTGCAGCCGCCCGGGCAGCATGGCGGTCAGCAACCCCGCGCGCAGCGCCGCTTCCGGCACAGGCAAACGCTCTTTCAGTGCCTGCAGCGCGGCGATGGCGCCCGCCGCATTGCCCAACTGGTGCGCGCCCGGCAAGGCAGGCAGCGGCAGGCTTTCCACGCGCTGCCCGCGCCCCGTCCACGCCCACTGCGCGCCATCGGTTTGCGCAGTGAAATCGCGCCCCGCCAGCCACGCATCGGCACCGATGGCCGCCGCGTGCGCCAGCACGCTTGCGGGCGGCTGCGCGTCGCAGATGATGGCGGGACGCCCCGCGCGCATGATGCCCGCCTTCTCGCGCCCGATGGCCTCGCGCGTGGCTCCCAGCAGCTGCGTGTGATCCACCCCCACGCTGGTGAGAATGGCGCAATCGGCGTCCACGATGTTCACTGCATCCAGCCGCCCGCCGAGGCCCACTTCCAAAATGAGCGCCTCCACGCCCGCGCGCAGCATTGCATCCAGCGCGCCCAGCGTGGTGAACTCAAAGTAGGTCAGCGGCACTTCGCCGCGCGCCGCCTCCACGCGCGCAAAGGCAGCCGCCAGCACCTGCGGCGCGGCGTTTGCGCCATCAATGCGGCAGCGTTCCTCAAAGCGCAGCAGGTGCGGCGAGGTGTAGACGCCCGTGCGCCAGCCCGCCGCGCGCAGCATCGCCTCCAGCAGCGCGCACACCGACCCCTTGCCATTTGTGCCCGCCACCGTGAATACCGGCGCCGCCACGCGCAGCCCCATGCGCGCTGCCACGGCGCGCACGCGCTCCAGCCCCAGGTCAATCAGCCGCTGCGGGCTGCGCTGCTCAATGAGCCGCAGCCATTCATCCAGCGTGTGTGGCAGTGCCTCAAAAGTGTGTGTCATGGCAAGGATTGTGGCGCGCCGCCGCACGCATACTTGCCGCTTTCTGCACCACCAATAAGGAGAACACTGCCATGAAACTCACTGCAAAAGCCGCCGCCTGCGCCGCCGCCTGCGCCGCCGCACTTATTGCAGTTTCGCCAGCAATGGCGCAGCAAAAAATGGACAAGGAACTCAACCAGGCCATTGCCGCTGCGGCATCACCGAGTCCGCAAAACGCCGCAAAAATCAACAGCCTTGGCGTCTGGCACGAGCGCGGGCTGCACGGTTTGAAAAAAGACGCGCAAAAAGCCTTTGAGTATTACCAGCTTGCCGCTGAATATGGCAACGCCCTGGCCATGCACAATCTGGGCGATTTGTACCGTCAGGGCAAAGGCGTGATGCACGACGGCGCGCAAGCCTTTGAGTGGTACCAGAAAGCGGCGCAGGCCGGCCACGCCATCGGGCTGGAAGACATGGGCGACTGCTATCTGGACGGCATCGGCGTGGCGCAAAACCGCGATGAGGCCGTGCGCCTGTATCGCCAGGCCGCCAAACGCGGGCGCAAAAGCGCCGCGCAAAAACTCCACCGCCTGGGCGAATAAGCGCCTGCCCCCACAAAAAACCGCGCACCACATGCGCGGTTTTTCACCCCCGCTTTCCGCATACTCCTTGCATTCAATATCCATCGCCAGCAATGTTTGCGGGTGATGAATCACCAAGGCAATGGGTATCACTCCAGCCACACGCACGCCGCCATGCGCCCGGTGCGCCCGTCGCGCCGATACGAATACCAGTGCTGCGGCTGGCTGAAGGTGCACCACTGGCGGCTGCCGTCGTTGCCGGCGATGCGCTGCACGCCGCAGGCGGCAAGGCGCGCCCGCGCAAGGGCGGACAGGTTGGCGCGCCAGTGCCCGCTGCCGTGCGGCGCAAAGCAGGCAGCGGCGTTTTCATCAGCGGCAAGAAAGGCAGCGCGCACCTCATCGCCCACTTCAAACGCCGCAGGACCGATGCAGGGTCCGAGCCAGGCGACGACTTCCCCCTCTTCCGGCGGCGCTCCGGCCAACTCGCGCACGCGCGTCACGGCGCCCTCCAGCACGCCGGCGGCAAGGCTGCGCCAGCCCGCGTGTGCGGCGGCGACGGCGCGCCCGTCGGCATCGGCCAGCAGCACGG
>ONTY01000152.1 GCA_900320815.1 uncultured Pseudomonadota bacterium | reverse complement strand
AAAATTCTTCTCTCCACACTCGAGAGCCTGCCCGACTACAAAATCAGCAAACATCTTGGCCTGGTGCAAGGCAGTTCAGTGCGCGCCAAACACGCCGGCAAAGATATTCTGGCCAGTCTGAAAAATATGGTCGGCGGTGAATTGAAAGCCTATACCGAGCTGCTGCAAGAAACCCGCGACGAAGCCCTGCAGCGTATGCAGGATGAAGCGACTGCCATCGGCGCCAACGCCGTGCTCAACGTACGCCTGGCGACCTCCTCCGTAGCTGCCGGCGCCGCCGAAGTCTTCGCCTACGGCAGCGCCGTCGTTCTCACCCCGCTGGGCGCCATGAGGTAATGCACCGTGGCTGACATCCTTCAACTGCTGCTGGTTCTGGCGCTGCTGGTGATCGGTTTTGTCTTTGGCAGCATTGCTGAAAAGCGCCACTACGCCTCCATTAAAGAGCGCGAGCGGCAACTGCGCCACATCATCCTTGTGCCTGAAAAGCGCCTGCCCAGGCGCGAATGCACCACCGCCTTTGTGTGTGGCAGCGTCGTTATTGGCATGGATTACTTCAAAATGGCCACCGCCGCCTTTGTGCATTTTCTTGGCGGGCGCATCGGCGCGTATGAAACGCTGGTTGAGCGCGCGCGCCGCGAAGCCATCCTGCGCATGAAGCACGACGCCGCCATCCGAGGCGCGCGCCTGATATTCAACGTCAAATTCTCCACCAGCAGCATTTTGGGCCAGCAGCAGCAGCAAGCGGGCTGCGTGGAAGTCATCGCCTACGGCACCGCCGTCATCCCGCGCTCTGCTGCCTGAACACACATGCACGAGGAATACAGCAACCCCACCATTCCCGAAGGCATTAACGCTCCCCAGCGCCACCAGCCGCTGCGCACATTTTTTGTGCTCGGCGCCACGGCGCTGGCGATATTTGCGCTGTGCCTGTTTTGCATTGGCGTGGCAGCCACGCTGCTGGCGCCCCATATTCCATTTTCCTGGGAGCAGCAGCTGATGGGCAGCAGATTTGCGCTGCTCTCTAGCGCCTGCACCAGCCCGCGCGCCAAGGCGCGTGAGGAGGAATTGCGCCGCCTGGCGGGAAAAATATCCACCGCCATGCAGCTGCCCGTCGGCATGGATATTGCCGTGCATTACAACGTGTCTGATGTTGATAATGCCGCTGCCTTCCCTGGAGGGCATATCGTCGTGTTTCACGGCATATTGGAAAAAATGCACTCCGAAGACGAACTCGCCGCGCTGCTGGCGCACGAAATCGCCCACGTACAGCACCGCGACGTGGCGCGCGGCATGGTGCGCGCCATCGGTGCCACGCTGCTCATGGCCAATGTGGAGAGCATCGGCGCGCTCATGGGCATGACGGCTCAGCTGAGCATGCTCTCCTACACCCGTAGCCAGGAAGCCGCTGCTGACCGCGCCGCTGCTGCCGCCCTCGCGCAGCTTTATGGTCACACCGGCGGCGCGCTGCGGCTGTTTGAGGGCTTGCAGCAGCGCGAGGGCGGCGGGCACGAGGCGCTGCCAGAAATCATGTCGTCACACCCCGATTTTGAAAGCCGCATGGCCAGCATCCGCGAACACAGCCGCGCCCTCGGCGTGCCAGATAATGGTGCCGCCCCACCGCTGCCCGAAGTTTTCCGCACTACGGAAGAAGAAAAAGCAAGCAAAAAACAAGGGGATGGTTGCGGGAGGGACGAAGCCTCGCAGCAGCGCGAGTGATGGCGCCCATTTTTTTGATGTGCTTCTTTAGGGAATACACAAAATGGATGCAAAAAACAAGAAGAGCTCTCTCTTGCCTTGATTGATGCAGCGAAAGATGGCGCACGCAGTGCCGAAGCCCTCGTCGAAAGCATCCGCCGCGCGCTCACATCGGGCGCGAGTTTGGGGCACGCTCAAAGGCGTGCCGGCAGCGCGTGAAGAGGATATGCAGGCGCGCCTTGCGGCACACTCGCCCCCTTTGCCAGTCAGCACCCAAGCACATGCCCACGATTACTGTTCTTCCCCATCCTGAATACTGCCCGCAGGGGGCGGCGTTTGAGGCGCCGGCAGGCGTGTCGCTGTGCCAGGCGATGGCCGACAACGGCGTCGAGCTTGACCGCGCCTGCGGCATGAACTGCGCCTGCACCACCTGCCACTGCGTTGTGCGGCAGGGCTTTGACTCGCTCTCGGAGGCGGGCGAGCAGGAAGAAGACTTGCTGGATATGGCGTGGGGGCTGGAGGCCACCTCGCGCCTGACGTGTCAGGCCATCATCGGCGCGGAGGATGTGACGGTGGAGATTCCACGCTACTCCATCAATCACGCGCGTGAAAATCATTGAAAAACCGCTTTGAATCATGCACCGCCAAATCGTGCTGGACACTGAAACGACCGGGCTGGACGCCGCGCAGGGCGACCGCATCGTGGAAATTGGTTGCGTGGAGCTGATTGGCCGCCGGCTGACAAAAAATAATCTGCACCTGTATTTGAATCCGGAGCGCGACAGCCATCCGGATGCCTTGCGCGTGCACGGGCTCAGCAGCGAGTTTTTGAGCGACAAGCCCAAGTTTGCCGACGCCGCAGCGGAGTTTCTAAAATATATTGCAGGCGCCGAAGTCATTATCCACAACGCACCGTTTGACGTGGGTTTTCTGGACGCAGAACTGGGGCGCGCCGGCCTGCCGCCACTGGCCAGCCATGTGGACAGCATTACGGACACGCTGCTGATGGCGCGCCAGCTCTACCCGGGCAAGCGCAACAGCCTGGACGCGCTGTGCGAGCGCCTGGGCGTGGACAACTCCCGGCGTACGCTGCACGGTGCGCTGCTGGACGCGGAGCTGCTGGCGGATGTCTATCTGGCGCTCACGCGCGGACAAGAGAGCCTGGCCATCGACGATGAGCAAGAAGGTGAGGTGGGCAGTGCGCCGCAGCGCCGCGTGGATTTCAGCGGCTTGAAGCTGCCCGTGCTGCGCGCCAGCGCCGAAGAACTTGCGGCGCATGAGGCGGTGCTGACCGTGCTGGATAAGGCAAGCAGCGGCGCCACGCTCTGGCGCCAGGCAGAGCAAAACGTGGCGGCGGGACAGGGCGCGCAGCTTTGATATACAATCCGCCGCTTCGCGCGAGAAGCGGGTGATTAGCTCAGTGGTAGAGCACTGCCTTCACACGGCAGGGGTCACATGTTCGAACCATGTATCACCCACCACACACCGCAAGGCGCCTGGCTTCCATCTAAGCCAGGCGCCTTTTTTCATATGCGCTTTGCCCCACAGAGCGGGCGTGCGCTCCCATTTTTCAGAACAACACCGGGACACACCCTATGAACGCCGATACCCCCACGCCTGACGCCCAGCAGCCCGAACAGCCCACGGAACAACACGAAGCGCCAGCGCCGCAAGACGACGCTGCTGCGCCCGGTGAGGCAGTGGCGCCCGCCGCAGAAGCGCCGCGAGAAGAAACACCAGAGCCTCCGGCACCAGCGCCTGAAGAAGGCGCTGTCCCCGAAACCACCCCGCAGGAAGAGGCGCTGCGCGAAGCCGTCAGCTTTGACGACCTGCTCTCTGGGCGCTTTGACGCCCAGGCGCAGCAGCCCGCAGAAGAGCCTCAGGCAGCAGCACAAGCCGCGCCAGCCCGGCAAGAAGCCGCACAAGAAGAGTCAGAGCAAGAAGAAGCAGAAGAGGCCACCGCCGCCCCGCTGGCGGGCAGCGTCAAGCTGCACAAGGCGCTGGCGCAAAGCGGCTACGGCTCGCGCTTTGAGATGGAGCAGTGGATTGCCGATGGGCGCGTGGCGGTGAATGGTGAAGTGGCGCACGTAGGTCAGCGCATCAGTGCCAGCGACCGCATCACCCTTGACGGGCGTGCCGTGCGCCTGCGCACCGGCTCACCGGCGCCGCGCGTGCTGGCGTATCACAAGCCGGCAGGCGAAGTCGTCACGCACGATGACCCTGCGGGTCGTCCCACCGTCTTTCGCGCCTTGCCGCATCTGCCCGCCATCCAGGGCAAGTGGCAAAGCGTCGGGCGCCTTGACCTGAACACCGAAGGGCTGCTGCTGCTCACCAACTCCGGCGCGCTGGCCAACCGCCTCATGCACCCGCGCTTCGGACTGGAGCGCGAATACGCCGTGCGCGTACTCGGCGCGCTAAGCGATGAAGAACAGCAGCGCTTGCTGGCGGGCGTGGAACTGGACGACGGCCCCGCGCGCTTCAACTGCATTCAGGCGGAGGGCGCCAGCAACGAAAGCGCCAACCAGTGGTATCGCGTGGCCATCAGCGAAGGGCGCAACCGCGAAGTGCGCCGCATGATTGAGGCGCTGGGGCACGCCGTCAGCCGCCTCATTCGCATCCGCTACGGCGCCGTGCGCCTGCCGCGCGGACTGCGGCGCGGCAGCTTCATTGAATTGAGCGCGGCAGAAGTGCGCGCCCTTGTCCACGCCAGCGGCGCGGGCGAAGGCGTGCTGCATGCCGCGCCTGCGGCGGGGCAGGGCAGCAAACCCGGCGGCAAGCAAGGGGGAAATGCACCGCAGCGCCGCCGCAAAGGCGCCGACCGCGCCGCTGGCAGCGGTCCGCGCCCATCGCGCCCCAAACCCGCCCCAAACGATCGCCGAGCGTCGCGCGGCGCGGGCGGTGAGCGCGGCGGCAGCAGGCGCGAAGCCTTCTGGGACGCGGACGGCGAAGCCTTCGCCCCCCAAGGGCGCCGCTCCCCGCGCGGCGCGCCGCAGCGCAAAAGCGGGCAACGCAGCAGTGCCCCCCGCAGCGGCTACCGTGCGCGAATATCGTGAACCGCGCGAATATCGTGAATACCGCGCGCCGCGCAATTCTCGCAGCGGTGATGGTAAATATCAGGACAACCGCCCGCAGCGCGCACGTCGTTTTGAAGGTAATGGATTTGAACAGCGCAGCCCCCGCAGTGCAGATCGTGATTTTGAACGCAGCAAAATATAAGAAAATGTATATGATAAGGAGAATGGAAGCATGATAACCAAGAGAATGCTGACAGCATTTTTGTCGGCGGCGCTCCTGCTCCCGCCCCCCAAAGCAGGCGCGGCAACTGGGGCAGCGATGGCAGACGTGGCGGCGGCAACGTCCAAAACCGCCCCGGCGGCTCTCGCTTCCCGCGCCCGCAAGGCCGCCGCCCAAGTGGTCAGGGCAGGCGCTAAAAACACTATACTCCAAGCAATAATACCTTCTTGCCGGCAGATTATGCCGGCAATGGAGCAATACCCATTTTGTTTTCACGACAAAAGCCGCCACAAGGACGACACGCGCCATGCCCCACCACATTCGCCCCGCCACTCTTGCTGACTTGCCCGCGCTGCTGCGCCTGGCCGAGGCAGCGCGCGGCGTGATGGCACGCAACGGCAATCCGCAGCAGTGGGCGGGAGGCTATCCGCAGGCGGATGTTTTGCAGCGCGACATTACGGGCGGGCACAGTTTCGTCATTGAAAATGAAAATGGCGATGCCAGCGTTATTGGCGCCTTCGCCCTCGTGCCCGCGCCAGAGCCAAGTTATGCCCATATTGACGGCGCCTGGCTGGACGATGCCGTGCCCAATCCGTCCTATTACACCGTGCACCGCATCATGGGGCAGCCTGGGGCAAAGGGCATATTTGCCGGCATGCTTGAGTTTGCCTTTGCCCGCTGCGGCAATATCCGCATGGATACGCACGCCGATAACCGCATCATGCAGCATTTGCTGGGCAAGCATGGATTTACCTGTTGCGGCATTATCCAGTTGCCCACCGGGCGCGGCGCGCGGCTGGCGTATCAAAAAATCC
>ONTY01000067.1 GCA_900320815.1 uncultured Pseudomonadota bacterium | reverse complement strand
CCGTTGATATCCAATGGAAAGACAAGCGCCAACAAGCGGTTGAATCTTTTCCTGCGATGGATGGTAAGGCGGAATTCGCCTGTCGATACGGGGCTGTGGAACTGGTATCCGCAAAGCGAGTTGCTGATGCCGTTGGTAACGTTGTTGTCGCTGCGGTCAGTGGTGGCTTGCACGATGGTGGTGCCAGCGGCTGCGCCAAGGGTGATGGTGAAGTTGGCATCGCCGTTCACCGTGGCAAGCTGGCTGGCCGAAAGCCGCGCGCCACCAGTGGTGTCCGAGAGGATGCTGACTTGCACGTTGGCAGCGGCGGGGTTGGAGACGTTGCGCCCGTATGCGTCTTCCAGTTCGACTTGCAGCGGCACGGTGGCGCCCGGGCGCAGCTAAATGCTTTATGAATTTCTCGCCTCGCCGGGCGCCGGATATTCCACGTCCACAATTTCCAGCCGCCGCTGCGCACCGTTGGGTGCGCGCAGCAGCCGCTCATCGCCTACGCGGGCACGCAGCAAGGCACGCGCCAGCGGGCTGACCCAGCTCACTTCGCCAGCGTGAATGTCGGCTTCATCCACGCCTTTAATGGTGGCGCGACGCTCTTTGCCGCCATCAAGAAGATAGGTCACAGTGGCGCCAAAAAATATCTGCTCGCTGCCGTGGTGCACGCTGGGGTCAACGATGCTGGCAATTTCCAGCCGGCGGCTCAAAAAGCGGATGCGACGGTCAATTTCGCGCAGGCGGCGTTTGCCGTAGATGTAGTCGCCGTTTTCGCTGCGATCGCCATTTTTGGCCGCCCAGTGCACGGCATCGACAACTTTGGGACGCTCGTGGCCGATGAGGGCGTTGAGTTCAGCCTGCAAGCGTGCGTAGCCAGCGGCGGTGATGTAGTTCGGGCTGCCGGCGGGCAGCGTGGCGCGCGGGGCAGAACGCGGCTGCGGCGTGCTGCCTGCGCCTTCACGCACAAAGGCGCGGCTCATGACGCTCCCGCTCCTTTGCCCTGCGCCGCCTGGGCAGCCAGGCGCAGCGCGTCGTCAGTGAACTCATCCAGCACGCCATGCCCGCCCCAGCGCCCGTCCACGCGCCCTGCCAGCCACACGGGCAGCATGTGCCAGGCCATTGCGGCAAAGCTGGCAGCCCACAGCAGGCCGGAGATGCCCTGCAGCAGCAGCGGCGCCACCCAGTAAGCCAGCACGCGCAGCACAGCCGCCGTGACGATGCCGCCCGCCGCCCACAGCACCCAGGGGCGGCGGTCGCGCTTGAGCCCGCTGTGCGTGTAGCCAGCAATGACCATAACGGTGAAGATGATGAGGCTGAAACTGCCCGCCGTGAGCAGGTGCACTCCAGCCGTCTGCGGCGCGGCCAGCCAGCCGAGTTTGGCCAGTCCGATGAGGGCAAAGCCGGCGGCCATGAGCGCGTAGCAGCCGTAGAGCAACAGCGCCCAACGACGCAGCAGCGCGCGCCCCACATGCCAGTCGCCCATCAGATTGAAGACAGCGGCGCTGGCGGCCAGCGCCAGCCAGCCGCCTACGCTGCCCGGCCACTCGAGCGCCTGCGCTGCGCCCCACAGTCCGATGCACAGCATCGCCAGGTTGCGCCGGGGCGGGCGCGCGAGATAGTGCAGCGGCTCGCCCTCGTCGTCGCGGGCATCGATGTCTTCCAGCGCCGCGTTGACCATGCTCATGGAAATGCGGCTGAGCGCCACGACGATGAGCACGAGGAAAGCCGCCAGCAGCCCATGCAGCCACGGCACGGCGTATGCCCCGCGCGCTGCCTGCACATAAAAGCCTGCGCAGCCAAGCATCAGCAGTGCCAGCGACCAGATGAAGGACATGTGCCGCCGCCCGGCATCGCCCCAAAAGCGCGGCCACAGCAGCGCCGCCAAATAGCCGAGGAAGGCCAGCTGCAGCACGCCTGAGAGCAGCAGCAGCGGCAGCGCAAAGCCGCTGCACCAGAACGCGAGCCGTGCCGCCAGCCACAACACCACCAGACGCTGTTGCGGCTGCGCGGTGTATTCGGGCGTTTCCGTGAACTCGGCTGCCGCCGTCATGGCAAAACCTGCCGCCGCCGCGCCCCCCATGCCCAGCAGCAACTCGTGCGCGTGCCAGGCAAAGGGGCCGCTGGCCGCGCCCAGTGGCAGCGGCAGACCAAGAGTGAGAAACGCAACCCACAGCAGCATCAGCGCGATGGCGGCGAGCACGGTGAGCACAAAAAACGGGCGGAAAGCGCATTGCCACGCTGGGTGCGCCGCATCCGTCAGGCCGCGCCAGCGCACCTCGTGCCAGCGTGGCGCGCCGTAGAGCATCTCCAGCGTGACGGTTTTTGCTGTTGTTTCTGCTGTCATGCTGCGGCCTCCGTGACAGATGTTTCAGGCAATTCAAAGGCGCTGCGCACCACGGGCTGCTCCAGCAGCGCCGCCGTGTGCTGCAGCACCCAGGCGTCGCTGCGCAGCGCCGCAGGTTGCGTCAAATCCAGCCGCCAGACGATGCGTCCCGGGCGCGCCGCCAGCACCAGCACCGTATCGGCCAGCCGCACCGCCTCCTGCACGTCGTGCGTAATCAGCAGCGCCGCCAGCGCGCGCTGCTGCCGCTGCTGCTGCACCAGTTGATGCATGTGCGCTTTCAGGCCAATATCCAGCGCGGCAAAGGGTTCGTCGAGCAGCAGCGCATCAGGCTGCAAGACAAGCGCCCGCGCCAGCGCCGCGCGGCTTTGCATCCCGCCCGAGAGCTGCTGCGGAAACTGCCGCAGCGCCAGCGCGTCCAGCCCCAGCGCCTGCGCCATTGCTGCCGCTTTTTCGTGCCGCGCTGCGCGCGCAATGCGCTGCGCCTTCAGCCCCAGGGCAATGTTGTCCAGCACCGTCAGCCAGGGCAGCAGCAGCGGCTGCTGAAACATCACGGCGCAGCGCGCAAAGCTGTTGGCAATCTCGCCCTTTTGCACATCCAGCAGCCCAGCGCACAAGTGCAGCAGCGTCGTTTTGCCGCAGCCCGACGGCCCCACCAGCGCCACGCAGCGCCCGGCCTCCAGCACCAAACTCACCGGCGCCAGCACGCGGCGCGCACCAAAGCTGTGCTCCACATCCTTGACTTTGAGCATTGCTGCGCCTCCTTTACTGCTGTTGCACGGCATCGGCGCGCCAGCGTTCCAGCTCGCGCTTCACCGGCTCCAGCACGCCGTATTCCACCGCCAGCAGCACCCCCACCAGCAGCGCAATCCATGCCAGCGACGTGGACATGTCAAGCTGCGCGCGGCTGGCGGCAAGCTGCGCGCCCACGCCGTCGTTGGAAGCCAGCAGCTCCGCCATTACCACCACTTTCAGCGCACTGCCCAGCGCCACCGTCCACGCCGGGAAAAGGTAGGAGAGCACGTGCGGCGCCGCCACGTCGGTCACGCCCATCCACCACGGCAGACCAAGGGAGCGCGCCAGGTCACGCCACTTGCCCTCTAGCGTGCGCACGCCCTGAATGCCCGCCACCAACGCCACCGGAAAACACGCCACAAACACCGTGAACAGCGGCGTGCCATCGCCCGTGCCAAACCACAGCATCGCCATCACCAGCCAGGCAATGGGCGGCGTGCCCATGAGCACCGTCACCCAGGGACGCGCCATCATGGACGCCGTCATGGATGCGCCCAGCAACACGCCCGCTGTGCTGCCCAGCAGCAGCGCCAGCGCCAGACCAAGGAAAGCGCGCCGCGCCGTGATGCCCAGCGCACGCAGCCAGCCATCGTCCTGCTGCGCCAGCTCGCCCAGCGCCGCCAGCGTCTCCTGCGGCGAAGGCAGGATGAGTTGGCCAAAGTGCTGCGCCAGCGCATCCCACAGCGCCACCATCAGCAGCAGGCTCGCCACCGCGCCCCAGCCGCCCCAGAAGTAAGAGGGCAAACGCCCAAGCCAATTGAAAACAAGTCGCATGTAGCAATTGTCACGCTACGCCTGTCCCCTGCTGCGCCACACCGAGGCAGCACATGAAATGGGTCAATGTCCCGGCTTGGGTGACGCCTCTGCGGCGCTTCTGCAGCACACTTGAAAATGATATATACCCTATATTCTGATACGTTATTGCCAGCAGCTTGTGCCGGCAATCATGCCTATACCCACTAATATAGAACTCATGAACAGAAAAGAAGCAGAGGGAATGATCAGCCCAGCCGCGCCATTTGCCCGCGCACTTTTTCCAGCGCGGCGTTGAAGTCGGCGAGGCGCTGGCGCTCTTGCTGCACGACGGCGGCGGGTGCTTTGCTGGCAAATGCGGAGTTGTCCAGCTTCTCGCGTGCGCGCTTGATGTTTTTTTCCAGCGTGGCCACTTCTTTGGCCAGGCGCGCTTTTTCCGCCTCCACGTCCACCGCCATGAACAGCGCCAGCCGCGTGGCGCCAACGGCGGCGGTGGGGGCAGCGCCAGCGGCAGCGTGCCAGGCAGCCTCGCTGGCGAAGGTGGTGATGCCGTCTAGCCGCGCGAGGGCGCAGAGCACAGCTTCGTTTGCTGTGATGTGGCCAGTGGTGCCGTAAACGTAAAGCGGCAGGCGCTGCGAGGGGGGAACTTTGAGTTCGCTGCGCATGGTGCGGCAGGCGGTGACGAGTGCCTTGATGTGGGCGATGTGGTGCTCGGCGTCTTCGTCAATGCGGGCGGTGTCGGCTGTGGGATAGGGCGCGCAGGCGCAGCTTGCGCCGTCGGCAAAGTCGGCGCGCGCGAGCGGCGCGACGGCTTGCCAGAGCGCCTCGGTCACGAACGGGATGACGGGGTGCGCGAGGCGCAGCACGGCTTCCAGCGTGTGCAGCAGGGTGTGGCGCGTGGCGCGCTGCTGCGCTTCCGAGCCGGTTTGAATCTGCACTTTGGCGATTTCCAGATACCAGTCGCAGAACTCGTCCCAGACGAATTCATAAATCGCGCTGGCGACGTTGTCGAGCCGGTAGTCGGCAAAGCCCTGGTGCGCCTGCGCGATGGCGCGCTGCAGGCGGCTGCGTATCCAGCGGTCGGCGCTGCTGAGGGCGGCGTCTTCGCGGCTGCAGTCGTGCCCTTCGCAGTTCATCAACACGAAGCGCGCGGCGTTCCAGAGCTTGTTGCAGAAGTTGCGGTAGCCCTCGCAGCGGCGGCTGTTGAAGTTGATGCTGCGCCCAAGGCTTGCCATGGCCGCGAAGGTGAAGCGCAGCGCGTCGGCGCCATAGGCGGGGATGCCGTCGGGGAATTCTTCGCGCGTGCGCTTTTCCACGAGCGGCGCTTTTTCGGGCTTGCGCAGGCCGTAGGTGCGTTTTTTCAGCAGCGGCTCGAGCGCGATGCCGTCAATCAGGTCCACGGGGTCGAGCACGTTGCCCTCGCTCTTGCTCATTTTTTCGCCGTGCGCGTCGAGCACGAGGCCGTGGATATACACGTCGCGGAAGGGCACGCGCCCGGTGAAGTGGCAGCTCATCATCACCATGCGCGCGACCCAGAAAAAGATGATGTCGTAGCCGGTGACGAGCACGCTGCTTGGCAGGTAGAGCGCCATGTCGTCCGTGGCGGCGGCGGTGGCGGGTTCCACTTCCGGCCAGCCGAGGCTGGAGAAGGGCAGCAGCGCGGAGGAAAACCAGGTGTCCAGCACGTCTTCCTCGCGGGTGAGCGCGCCGGTGCAGCCGGCGGCGGCGGCCTGTTGCTGCGCTTCCTCCTCGCTGCGCGCGACGAAGACGCGGCCATCCTCGGCATACCACGCCGGAATCTGGTGCCCCCACCAAAGCTGGCGGCTGATGCACCAGTCCTGAATGTTGTGCATCCACTGGTTGTAGGTGTTGACCCACTGCGCGGGCACAAAGCGCACGGCGCCGCTTTCCACGGCGTCTATGGCTTTTTGTGCGATGGATTTTTCTTCGCCCTTGCCGACTTTCGTCGTGGCGACAAACCACTGGTCGGTGAGCATGGGTTCCACCACTTCACCGGTGCGTGCGCAGGTGGGCAGCACGTATTTGTGCGGCTTGATGGCAATAACGTAATCACCCGCCTGCAAGTCAGCGAGGAATTGTTTGCGTGCTTCGTAGCGGTCAAGTCCCCGGTAAGGTTCGGGACCGTTTTCATTGATGCGCGCGTCCGCTGTGAAAATGGTGATGAGTGGCAGACCGTGGCGCTGCGCGCAGGCGTAGTCGTTGAAGTCGTGTGCGCCAGTAATCTTCACGCAGCCGGAGCCGAAATCGCGGTCAACAAAGTCATCAGCAATGATGGGGATATTGCGGTTGTTGAGCGGCAGCTCCACCCATTTGCCCACGAGGTGCTTGTAACGCTCGTCTTCGGGGTGTACGGCCAAGGCGCCGTCGGCCATCATGGTTTCAGGGCGCGTGGTGGCAATCGTCATGCCGCGTTCCAGCTTGCCGTCAATCATCTGCGGGCCGTCCACGAAGGGATAGCAGATGTAGTGCATCTTGCCTTCGGACTCGATGCTTTCCACCTCTAGGTCGCTGACAGCCGTCTTGAGCTTGGGGTCCCAGTTCACGAGGCGCTTGCCGCGATAAATCAGCCCCTGCTCATAGAGACGCACAAAGGCTTCCGTGACGGCGCGCGAGCGCGCCTCGTCCATGGTGAAGAACTCGCGGCTCCAGTCCACCGTGTCGCCCATGCGGCGCATCTGCGTGCAGATGGTGCCGCCGGACTCCTCCCGCCACTGCCACACGCGCTGCAAAAAGGCTTCGCGCCCCAGCGTGTGGCGGCTTTCGCCGGCGGCCTGCAACTGGCGCTCCACCACAATCTGCGTGGCAATGCCCGCGTGGTCGGTGCCGGGAATCCACGCCGTGTTGAAGCCGCGCATGCGGTGGTAGCGCGCGAGGCTGTCCATCACCGTCTGGTTGAAGGCGTGCCCCATGTGCAGCGTGCTGATGTGGGCAAACGCAGTACTTCCCCTTGCCCCCGCCGCTGCGCGATGGCGGGGGCGAGGGG
>ONTY01000070.1 GCA_900320815.1 uncultured Pseudomonadota bacterium | reverse complement strand
GTGCTCTCTTCGTAGGGTGTGAGTTGGGGCTTGCTGCTGTCGGGCAGGGAGTTGCCGTCGGCGTCCTTGAGCGGGTCTGCGCCGAGCGGGTCTGCGCCTACGGATGTGATGCTTGCTCCGTCATCGGGTGTGCCAGGGGTCTTGCACACGCCGCTGCCGTCGTCGGCCATGGGGCTCTGGCAGTCGCAGCCGCAGCCTTGGGCAATGGTTTGGCCTTCGGTGCAGGCGGCCTGGGGCGCTGGGCATTGCGCCACTGGGATGTTTTCTGTGTCGGTGCCCTTGTAGCCGTCGGTGGTGTTGGTGATGGTTACGGTGACGTTTTCACCTGGCACTTTTGGTGTCACAGGGAAGCTGCCTGCACCGTCAGTGACAGGGAAGCTGCATTCGCTGTTGTCCGCGTTGCAGGTGGCGCCTGGTATGTCACCGAGCGTGCCTTCGTGCTCTCTTCGTAGGGTGTGAGTTGGGGCTTGCTGCTGTCGGGCAGGGAGTTGCCGTCGGCGTCCTTGAGCGGGTCTGCGCCGAGCGGGTCTGCGCCTGCGGATGTGATGCTTGCTCCGTCATCGGGTGTGTTGCACACATTGGTGCCGCTTTCTGCTAAGCCGCAGCCGGCGCTGCTGCTTTTGGCCAGTGCCAGCAAGGCGCTGGTGACGGCGGCGCCTTGGGCATCGTTGTGGTTGGGCTGGTAGATGGAGACGTCGCCTGCGGCGATGACGCAGGAGTGGGCGCCGCTTTCTGCCGTTTTGCTGTACGGCACGACGAGGGCAAGAGCTTCATTGGCACCCGCAGTGGCGCCGATATTGTTGCCGTTTTCTGCGGTGGCCGTAGGGTCGGGCCGATAGAGGATGTTTTTCTCAGGTATGCAGGTGAAGGCGGCGTAGGAGTTGCCTGCAATGCTCGCCGGCAGACCTGAGATGCTGGTGGCATCACCTGTGTTTATCTGGAAGCTGGATGCGGCAGCGTTGCCATTGGCGTCGTGTGAGCGGTACCAGGGGGATTTTTCAACGTTCCAGCCCTGGCCACCACCTTGCGGGGTGGTGAGGCTGTTGATGGTGCTGATGAACGGCTGGATGTTGCTGTCGGTCTGGCAGCCGTCGCTGCAGCCATCAGAGAGCACGATGAAAGGCAGGTTGCGAACTTTCATGTGCTGGTCAAGTGCCGCTTTCTTGGCGGCGGTCATCGGGGTTGTTTGCGTGACGACGACAACAGCGCACAAATCGTCAGTGAACAGGGTGCCGCCGTTGTATTTGTCGGTGTCGTAGGCGACGGTGGGGTAGTTGAGGCAGCCGCTGGCAGACAGGCAGCGGCGCCCGTCGATGACGTTGTCTGCACCAACAGCATCTACAAAGCGGTTGTAGGCGTTGAGGGTGTTGCTGCCGGTGGCGGTGCCTGCGTCAGAGGAGAGAAAGAGCAGTTTGCTGCCTGTGGGGCACAACTCGGAGGCTGGTGTGGGCGCCTGGCATTGGCCTTCGATGGTCACGTGTGCTGCAAAGCCAAACGCGCCACCAGGATACGTTTGAATATCGGAACCATCTGAGAAATATGCCCCATTGTTTTGAAACTGGAAAATGAGGTAATTGGTGCCTTCCTGCCACCCGCTGATTGTGGGGTTGATGTTTGAAATTATTTTCCACGGCCTATCGTTGGTGGCGAGATTTTCTCCCGCCATCTGGAGGTTGGGCACGACGTCTGCATTCTTGGTAACCCAAATGGCGTTGAGCCAGTCATCTACAGTGAAATCAACATGGACATTGATGCTGTCTAGAATGGCTCCGCTTGGAATATTGATGGCACGGGTGAGGATGTAGGGGGAAGAGGTGTCGATATATGGTATCCCCCATGCGGTCAGGCCAGGTATCAGCCACTGTGCCTGTAGGCTTTCATCATCGTCCCATTGCTGCTCTGGGGGCAGATTTGTCCAGCCTCCAGGGCTGCGGTTGTTCGGGTCCTGTTTGACGTCATACGGGCGGAACCATGCGCCACCACCACGGCTGGTGGGTGTGGCACCTTTCATGGCCCAAGTTTCATAGTTTGTGACGAAAGTGCCCGAAAAGGTGTTGTCTTGCGTGCAGGTGAGTGTGAACGCCGTGTCGGCAGGGGTGACACTGATGGGGTCAGGCACGGCGGATGTGTCCTGGCAGGTGGCGCTAATGGTGACGTGGGCGGCAAAGCCGAATGGGCCACCACTTCTGTCGCCGCTGGTGCCCGCTGAAAGCTCGTCGCCGTTGTTTTCAATCTGGAACAGCAGGTAATTGAGACCGCTTGCCCAGCCGCTTGGGTTGGGGTCTTGAGAGACGACGGTTTTCCACCTTTGCTGGGTGTCGCCAGAAATATCTGTCAGGGATTTTGTGGCGGATGGCGTGACGCTTGAGTCTTGGGAAACAGAGACGGCGCTAAGAAAATCGTCTACAAGATAATTGACGTGGACAGTGACGGAGTCGGTGAGGACGTTCTCGTCCAGCTGCACCGCACGGGCGAACAGGTAGGGAGCGGTGGTGTTGACGCGCGGGATCCATGTGGACAGACCAGGCACCAGCCACTGGGCACTGGTGTTGCTAAATTGCGGGTCAGCCCAGAGCAGCTCATCGCCACTGGGCAAGGCCCAGCCGCTCCACTTGCCATTGTTTTCCTGGTTCACATTGCGTGGGATGAACCAGTTGCCTTCGCCGTAGCTGCTGCGGCCATAGCCTTTTACTCCCCAGGTGGCTGTGTCGGTGACGAAGCTCACGCTGATGGTGGCGCCAGTGGGAGCAGCCGAGCAATCCACGACGATGGGGTTGGCGGTCATGTCTTTTCGAACAGCCACAGGTGCTGCTGTGGCTGCAGGCGCAAGCGCCCACAGTGTCGCCGCAGCGGCGGCAGCGCATAGCGTTTTGATTGCTCGCATCCTTGTTTCCTTAAGTAAAAAAATGCAGAGAGCATGATATAGGTGGCGCTAGCGAGGGCGGGGGCATATCCGAGTGTCACGCTTGGGTTTTTGGGCATGGGCGCCAGTGGCGGGTGAGACTGGCCGGGAGCGGCGGGGAGGCGGTGTGCCCAATATCACGGACTGATTTCGGCAGTGGATGTGAATGGAGTGTGAATAAAGCGGGGGAAGTGCTGGCGGCAGCAGCAAAAAATGTGCCGCTGTGCAGTGACGGGGGTAGTGTGGTTGCTGCCATTTGTCGGGGTTGGCGTGCCGTTTGCCGGAAATTGCTGCGTGGCTGTGGGTGTGGGTGATGACCGGCTGTACCGCAGTTGCTGCCGCTTGTCGGGTGGAGCGGGCGGTTGTGTGGTGTTTGCAACTGACGGGTGATGTGGTGCACAGTGAGTGGTAAATGGTGAGGAATATATACATATACCCCATATATTTATAATCTATTGCCAGCGGTATATGCTGGTAAACACTCTATACCATGACAGGCCAATCTCTCTACCGTGGCTCCTCTCATTGGGGGCGCGATTCATCGTGCCCGCCCGGTATGCCTCGCGGCACAAAGGCGCCCCTACTGCATTCCTGCCTTCACGGATGCGGCAAACACGTCAACCGTGCTTCAGCAGAGCCGGCATTTCTTGGGTATATCCATATTACCCGCATATCTTGCCGGTAAATAAATTATTGATTACGGAGTATATGGGAATCGCTTCAAAGCCTGCTGCACAGTGGCTCCTGTACACACTTTTCTTCTCATGCGCCGCAACGCCTATCCTTGGCTGCATGAAGGAGACAGCGATGAGCACACATGGGGCAAACACAGGGGAAGAAGCCGCCGCCGCATTGCCAGAGCGTGCGCGTGCCTTTGCCGCGCCGCTGATGGAAGGGCGCAGCTCGCCAGCGGGCGAAGCCATGCTGGCGCACGCTGATGGCACCGCCGCCATTCTTGAGGGCATGGATGCCGACGCTGAAATGCGCGCCGCTGCGCATTTGTGCTACGCCGCCGCGCAATTGAGCCGTCCGGAGCCGGTGCTGACCAAGGCCTTTGGCGCTGCGCTCACCCGGCTGGCGCTGGAAACCCTGCGGCTGGAAGCCGTGCAGGCGCGCTCACGCGCGCTGCCGCAGGGCGAGACGGTGCGGCGCATGCTGCTGGCGTTCAGCCGGGATGCGCGCGTGGTGGTGCTGCGCCTGGCTTCGCGCCTGCAGACGCTGCGCTGGCACGCCGCCGAAGGGCGCGATTTGCCGCCCGAGTTGCTGCACGAGACTGCCCAGGTGTTCGCGCCGCTGGCCAACCGCCTGGGCATCTGGCAAATCAAGTGGGAAATTGAAGACTTGGTGCTGCGCGCGCAGGAGCCTGCCGTCTACCGCGCCATCGCGCAGCAGCTCGGCGCCAAGCGCCGCGAGCGCGTCGCCGAAATGGAGCGCCAGCGCACTGCGCTGCAGGCGGCGCTGCGCGCGCAGGGCATTGACGCGCAGGTCAGTGGACGCCCCAAGCACATCAGTTCCATCGTGCGCAAGATGCGCGGCAAAAAACTCGCGTTTCATCAGCTGATGGACGTGCGTGCGCTGCGCGTGCTCGTGCCCACAGAGGCCGCCTGTTACGCCACTCTCGCCTGGGTGCACAGCCACTTTGCCCCCGTGCCCGGCGAGTTTGACGACTACATCGCCCGCCCCAAGGCCAACGGCTACCAGTCGCTGCACACCGTGGTGCGCGACGCCGAGGGCCGCGCCTGGGAAGTGCAAATCCGCACTCGCGCCATGCACGAGATGGCGGAAAACGGCGTCGCCGCCCACTGGGCCTACAAAGAAGCGGGCGTGCGCGGCTATGCCGGTGTGAGCGCCGCTAGCAGCGACGACGCCAAACTCGCCACGCTGCGCCGCCTGCTGGCGTGGGGCAGGGAAGTAGGCGCGCAGCAGCCGGAGGGCGGCAACCCGTTTGACGACCGCATCTATGTGCTCACGCCCGACGCGCGCATCGTCGAGCTGCCCGCCGGTGCCACGCCGGTGGACTTTGCCTACGCCGTGCACACCGAGCTTGGCCACCGCTGCCGGGGTGCGCGCATTGACGGCGCGATGGCGCCGCTGCACACGCGGCTGGCCAACGGGCAGAGCGTGGAGGTCATCGCCGCCAAGGAGGGCGGCCCCTCGCGCGACTGGCTCAACCCCGAGTTGCACTATCTCGCCTCGCCGCGTGCGCGCGCCAAGGTGCGCGCCTGGTTCAATGCGCAGCATCTGCACGAGACCATCGCCCGTGGACGCGAAGTGGTGGAAAAACTCCTGCAGCGCCTGGGCCGCACGGCGCTGGCGCACGAGGCGCTGGCTGCCGGAATGGGCTTCAAAAGCGCCGAGGCGCTGTTTGAGAGCGTGGGCAAAGACGAACTCTCCCCGCGCAGCATTGAAGCGGCGCTGCGCCCGCCAGAGGCAAAACCTGCCACCGCGCCTGATGCCGCCCCCGTTCTGCGTTCGCCGCTGGGCAAAGCCACGCGCGGCGGCGCTGGCGTGCTGGTGCGCGGCATGGCGGGGGTGCTGACCCAGCCCGCGCGCTGCTGCAAACCCGCGCCGCCCGATGAGATTGCCGGCTACGTCACGCGCGGCAAAGGCGTCACCATTCACCGCAAGGGCTGCCCGGAGCTGCGCCACTTGGCTCAGAGCGCGCCTGAGCGCCTGATTGAGGCCGCCTGGGGCAGCACCGAAGCAGCGCCAGGTGCCGCCGCCGCCAGCTACCCCGTGGGTGTGCGCGTGCAAGCGAGTGACCGCAGCGGCCTGCTGCGCGACATCTCGGACATTTTTGCGCGCGCGCGCGTGAACATTACCGACGTGCAAACGCACTTGGCAGACGGCAGCGCGCGTATGGACTTCACTGTGCAAGTTGCTGACACGCGGCGCCTGACGCAGGTGCTGGCGCAGCTGAAAAAAATGCCCGGCGTGCGGCACGCCGGGCGGGTATAGAAGCAGATTCTTATACTCCATTGCTTGCTTCTTTATTGCCGGCAAAAGATGCTGGCAAGCAATGGATACCAAAGCCTATTAGGCGCTGTTCAACCAGCATTGACGTACAAAATACCCCCTCTGTAGGGGCGCCCCTTGTGGGCGCGCAAGACGTCAACCGTGGTTTAACAGCGCTGCCTGTGTGGTCACAGGTACGTTTACTGCGCGCGCTGGAAGATGCACTCCTTGCAGATGTGCTCCTTGGCGTCGTGCCAGTAGAGCGCGCCGCCTGCGTGGCGCAGGGTGCCGGCGCCTTCGCTCCATTGCACCGTTTCCGTGGTGGTTTTGCCGCTGTCTTCGCGGCGCACGCGCATGCCGTCGCCATAGGCAAGGAGCTGTTGCTCCTTGTTCCAGAGGCCGCTGAAAGTCCAGACGTTGTCCACGGCGGCGCCGTCGGCCCAGTTGACACGCACCTGCACTTCGTTGCCTTTGGTGCGGGTGATGAGCATGTGGCAGCGGCCACTGACGCGCTCGTCCCACGCGCCTTGCAGCGCGGCGGCGTCAAGAGGGGCTGACGCGGCGGCAGCGAGGGCAAAGCCGGCGGTAAGCATGAGCGCGCCGTTGCGCCCGCTGTAGGCGGGTGTCCAGCATTGTTCTTGCCCGCCGTCTGGCGTGGCGCAGATTTCCAGCGTGGGCATGGTCTCGCTGATGCAGGTGTTGATTGTTTGCGTGTCGCCGCGCTGCATGGCGCCGCTGGTGCTGGTGCCGTAGGTGAATCTGCCCTTGTTCCAGCCAGTGATGGTGCGCTGCACAAGGGTGAGGGGGCGCTCGGCGTGCAGGATGAAGTCGGCTTCTTGTGCACCGCAGCGTTCACTGGCGCGCGGGACACCTCCTTCAATGGTGATGAGGGTGCCGCTCTCGCTTTGGGTGGCAACGGGCAAGGTGGCAGCAGCGAGGAGCAGGGCGGGGAGGAGATGCTTCATGGCAGCTTCTGGAAGAAGAGTTTCTTGGAGTATATTGTGTTTACCGGCATAATTTGCCGGCAAACGTATGTTAATAGGGTGAGTATATGTATTTAGAGGGGGCGCACAGTGTCTGGCGGCAGGCGGTGGATTTCCGCCAGCAGGGCGGCGAGCGCGCGGCCAGTGGCGTCAATCAGCGCGTGACCATAGTCGGCAGTGGCGGCGGCGGCGTTGCCAGCGGCGCCCGCAGGGTTGAGGTCGCGCGCCATCCAGGCGAGTTTGGCGCTGGCGCCGTTGCCAAGGATGGGGAAGGCGGCGGCGCGCTGCCTGGAGGTGGAGGCGAAGTGCTGTGCGCGCAGCATGTCCACATGCAGCGCATCCAGCGCCAGCATCATGCTGGTTTCGCTCTGGCCGGCGTGCACGCCAAAGCGGCGCTCTTCGGCACTCATGCGCGCCATGAGGTCGGTGCCGTTT
>ONTY01000058.1 GCA_900320815.1 uncultured Pseudomonadota bacterium | reverse complement strand
AATGTTGCCGCATACATCAACACTGCCAGCGCCGGAGCCAGCGTCAGTGCGTGCCGCAGGCGCTGCCGCAAGGGTGCGTCGCCTTGCTGCGCGTCTTCCTGCACGCCCACGGGCAGCCAGAGCAGCGGTTTTTGGAATATCAGCCGCCACACGTCCACACACAGCCAGCGCAGCCCGCGCAGTGCGGGCAGGCGGGCGGGCTGCGCCAAGGCTGGGGCAGCGCGTGCGGCATTTTTAGCCCTCCTGATTTATTCAGTTTTTTCATCTTCTGGCGCAGCGGCGTCGCGGAATATGTCGCGTACCATGAGCCAATGCGGTATCAAAAGGGCCGGGATACAGAGATAGAGCACCAGCGTGGCGCACGCCAAAAATGGCCATGCGCTGCGCAGTGCAGCGGCGCTCATTTCTACGTCTTTCGCTCCTGCGAATATAAGGCTAGAAAATATACGCACGGGTGCGGCGTAGGGTAGGTGCTCCAGCCCTGCGATAATGAGTGCGGCTGCTGCCGAGAGCGCCAGAATATGCAGGGCAAAGGCTGGCGCATTGCGCCACATGGCGCGTGCAGCGCGCACCAGCGCCGCGCCCAAAGGGGGCAGATTGAGCATGGCGCCCACTGCCTGCGCCAGCAGCATCCAGGTGGCAAGGACAAAAGCACAGGCATATTCAACTGCGGCGAGAAAAATGGCAAGCAACGCCGGTGGCGCAATGCCATCCAGCCGCATGGTGAGCCATATTTTCAGCGGCTCGCGCCAGGCCGACGCTGTGCCGACAACAAAAAAAATTGGAATGAGCGCAAGCAGTTGATACGAAGCACGCGTGATAATCAAAATGGCGTTGATGCGCCCATACGTGCCGTGGGAGAGGCACAGCAGGTCAAATGATGAAAATGCCAGCACCACCGCCAGCGGCAGCACAAAAACCCGTGGATGTGCCTCTGGCTGTGCAAAACGTACAAATACCCAGCACAACCAGCCATACAACAGGATATTGAGCAGCACGGCTTTGGGCATGCGCCGCAGCCATTTCCGCCGCTCCAGGTGCGGTGGCGCTTCCGGGCCGTAGAGCGGGGCAACTGGCTCCCCAAGCACGTCATAGAGCAGCGCGGCGGCGGCGAGCATGGTGTACGGTGCCATCAGCAGGCTGAACCACGGCGCGCTTATGAGGATAAAAAATGCCTGCACTATGCTGAAAACCAGCATGGATGGCAGCCACAAGCGCGGGTTTTGCATAATCAATCGCCAAGCGCCAGCAAGCCAGCGCAGCCCGTGCGGCGCGGGCACGCGGCCTGGCTGCATATGCCACGCGGGGCAGGGAGCGGAAAGAGCAGTTTCAGGCATGAGTTTTCGGAGTTTCGTCTGATTCTTTTTTGAATATGTCACGCGCCATGAACCAGGGCGGCAGCATGGCAGAAATGATGAATAGGAACAGCAGCAGCCATGTCGCGCCAATGATGGGCAATGTGCCCAATATGCCGGTGCTGCGGGCAATGAACGTGGCAGCATACATTGCGCCGGAGAGCAGCAGCATATATAAGGCGCACGCGCCAGCGTTGCGCCACAGAGCAGCGGCAGCGCGTTTGAGGGCTGTACCAAGTGGCCAATTGAGCAGCGCCGCCAATATCTGCGCCAGCAGCGCCCATGTGGCAAGCGCCAGGCAGAGTGCGCATAGGATGGCTGTCCGATATTGGTGCAGCGGCTGTGGCAGCAGCGGCACCACAAAATAGACGGTGGCGGCCAATATGATGAGCAGCATCAGCGTCAAAACCAATGAATGCTGCGCGGCGCGTTGCGATAATATGATGGCATCCATATTTCTGTAGAAGCCGCTGCGCAAGCCAAGCCAGTCAATGCACAGCATAGTCAGCACACACAAAAGCGGCAGGGCGATGAGGGTAAAATCATGGTGCCAGAAAATCCAGCCCACGCCGCCAAACACCACGGCGTTGTACGCAATAGCCCACGGGAGAAAACGCACCATGCGCGCGCGCTGCAGCGGGGCGGGCGGCGGTGGGCCGATGAATGCGTCCGCCGGGCCGTTGATGGCGCGCTGCATGAATATGGCGGTGATATTTGTATAAAACGGCATGACGCCCAGTGCCAGCAACACCTGAAATTCCAGCAATGGCAGCACGGCACCGCGCGTGAATATGACAAGCCAGAATATGCCATGCACCGCCAGCGCCGCGCCCGCAGGCAGCCACAGCAGCGGCTTGTGAAACACCTGGCACCAAGCGCCAGAAATCCAGCCCAGCCCGTGCAAGAGGGGCACGCGGGCGGGGCGCTCCCGCCACGCAGCGGAGGGCAGCGTTTCTGGCCCGGCTAAGCCCATCATTGCTGCCACATTTTCAGTTGGCGCCGCTGGCACAGGCTGCATGGCAGCGGCGCCAAACATATCGCGCAGCATAAACCAGGGGGCAAACTGCATTTCCAGCGTGAGGGCAAAGAAAATAAGAAATATACCCAGGCACAGCAGCGGTAACAGCACACTGATGGAATATTTTGAGGCGATGGCAAAGGCAACGTTCGGTGCCAATATAAAAAAGCCACGCAGCAGCAGTATCGCAGCAGCGGATGACGCCGCACAAAACAGCGCCAGTGTGCATATGTACGCAGCGCAGGCGGGCATATTGCGATGCATGGTGCGCGCAGCGTGCGCCAAAGCTGTTCGCAGGGGCAGATTCAGCAGCGCAGCCAGCACCTGCGCCAGTAGCGTCCACAGTGTCAGCGCCAGGCATGCGATAAATGTCAGGAAGCCCAGCGCCAGCGGGAACAGCAGCGGGGCGCTGGCATTTTCTAATGCAGGCAATATGGGTATTCTTTCCCAGAACGCTGGGTCAAATCCAAGAAGCAGAACTGCGCTATTTTCCAGCGCCGCCAGCAGTCCAGTTTCAAAAAACCAGCCGGGCAGCAGCACCATACACAGCGCCGCTGCCAGCAACAAGTTCACCGCCGTCATATGCCGTCTGGCGCGCGCATCTACCAGGCACGCGCCCGCGCTGGTGGCAGCGCCCGTGGCGTGGCGTGCCAGTTCCACGCCGCAGTGCGGCACGAGGAGCAGCACGGCGAGAGCCGGCAGCACAAATGGCGTGCGCCCCATGAGATGCCACACGGGCAGTGCTACCACAATATCAATGGCGGCGCGGCGCAACACCGCCTGCAGCGCCCCAGGTGCCCATGTGCGCCACGGCTGGCGTGGAGCGGCATCGCGTGTGACAAAGCGCCACGCCGCCCACGCCGCCACTGCTCCGGCGATGGGCAATTCGGCCAGCGCCAGCAAGGGCTGCCCCAGGAAAAAAGCGGTAACAAAGGCAAACGCGGCCAGCCACAGCCCCGCCATGCCGCCAAGCAGCAGCCACAGCAGCGGCTTGTGAAAGGCTGCGCGCCAGGGTTCAAAAAACCAGGCAATGCCGCGTGTGGCAGGCAGACGGGTAGGTACAAGGATGGAAGAGGGAGTGGTTTCAGACATGGTTTTTAGTGTTTTCTTCTGGTTTTTCTTGTGGCGGGGATAAAAACATATCACGCACGATAAGCCAGGGCGCCTTGAGCGCGTCTAGCAAAAAGGCATAAAGAAAAACGCCGTAAAAGATTGTTTCCAGCAGCAGGCTTGGTGTTTTCAGCATCAGCGTATTGAGCAGCAACGCAGCGGCGGGAAAAAAAGCGAAGATGGCGGCGTGCAGCAAAACTGCAGGGCGCAGCGCAGCGCGGCTGGCACGAGTGAGGGAAGTGTACAGTGGCAGACCGCACGTCAATAATGCCTGCGCCAGCAGTGCCACAAGCGCCAGCCAAATGCCACATGCTGCTGCGTGAAACTCGCACACAATGCCGACAATATAGATAG
This sequence comes from uncultured Pseudomonadota bacterium, assembly GCA_900320815.1. GTDB lineage: Bacteria > Pseudomonadota > Gammaproteobacteria > Burkholderiales > Burkholderiaceae_C > Ottowia. The sequence continues at coordinate 4,466 of ONTY01000058.1, read as the reverse complement.
CCAAAAGGGTGCGGGTTGAGAGGATGCCAGTGGAGGAGAACAAAGAATGCCACGGCCATAGTGCAGCCAGAAATACGATGAAAAGCAGCACCAGCAGCAGTGCGCTCAAGGTGCACGCGTTTTGCAGGCGGCGCTGCAGTGGCACGCCCGAAAAAACAGGCAAAAAATGGCGGCATGCCGCCGCAGAAAATGGCGCCACAAGCAGCGGCAGAATTCCAAAAAACAAGGTGGATATCAGTGCCGTGGAGACAAATACAAAAGTCAAGCCTCCAGGAGGTTCAGCCCGCGTTATGAACCAGGCGCTGGCTGCTGCTGCGGCGGCCAGCAGCACGATTTGCACAGCAGCCAGGGCAAAAGGGGCAAGCAGCCACAGCGGTTTTTCCCACGCTGCGCGCCAGACGGTAATAATCCAGTGTATGCTGCGTGTGGCAGGCAGGCGGGGGATGGAGTTTTCAGGCATGGTTTTCAAGTTTTTCTGCAGGCATGCTGGCGAACATGTCACGCATCATTATGCGTGGCGCCAGCAATACCTCCAGCATAAAGGCAGCAAGAAATGCAGCTGCACCGAGGAAGACAAGCGGTACGGCAAACTCATCGAGCAGGGGCGGCAGGGTGTCAGGGAAAAAGATGAGAATGCTGAGTATCCCGGATTGCCATGCAGCCAGGCACGAGAGCGCCACAATATGCAGCACAAACACAGGGCGCAACACGGCGCGGCTGGCGTGGGAGAGGGCAAAGAAAAATGGCACGCCGTGCGCTGCCAGCGTTTGTGCCAGCAGTGCCCAAAACGTCAAAAACAGACAGGCAAACAGCGCGCTGTCTGTGACGAGAAAACCAGGCACCGCGGGCAGCGGCATGGATATTGCGCCAGACTGCATCCCATAATTGAGTATGGTGGCCAGTATTGCATCCACTATTTGCGGCAGCACAGAAACAGGCAGCGCCAGCACCAGCGCGTGCAACAGGCGCTGCCAGAAAGGGACGTGCGCTGCGTTTGTGCCGGTTTTTTCATGCAGCTGCGCCGGAAAGAATGCCGCACACAGCGGCAGCAGCGCCAGTGAAAGTGCCGGCGGGCGGTACATAATGTCGTGCTCCAGGCCGCTTTCCCATATCACATAAATGCACACTGCCCACACTGCTGCCAGTGCCAGAGCAGCGGCTTTTTGAATGCCTGCCGCCATACGTCGACACACAGCCAGCGCAATCCGCGAAAGAAAGGTACGCGGGCGGGGTGCGTGGTGATGGAAAGAGCAGCAGCTTCTCGCTCATTTTCCATGCCTTTTTCATCAGCCGGCACTGCTGCGTCGCGAAATATATCGCGCACCATGAGCCAGGGCGAGATGGTGAGAGTGAGGGCGAAAATTGGGAAAATGATTATGCTGCCTGCGAGATACGGCCATACATTGCACCATGCGCCGGCAGCGGCAAGGCGCACAAGCGTGGTGATTTTAGAAATGCCGGCATTTTCCGGCAGGAGCACGGAGCCGGGCAGGTGTTCCAGCACCATAAAAGCGCCTGCTGCGGCGCACGCCAGCAGCGCAAGATACAAGGCAAATGCCGGGGCGTTGCGCCACATGGTGCGGGCGGCGCGGGCGGGCGCAGCGGCCAATGGGAGGTTGAGCATGGCACCGAGCGCCTGCGCCAGCAGCGCCCAGGTGGCGAGGGCAAGAGACAAAACAGGTGCAGCAGTGCTCAAAAATGCCGCCGCTGATAGAGGTGGCGCACTATCGAGAAGCCAATCAGAAAATAAATACAGCGCACGGATGCAATAGGGCGCGGCAACAACAATGAATACACCCACCAGCGAGGCGATGATATGCACTGCGGCGCGCCGAAACACCAGCAGGGGATTGGTATGGGCATAGGCACCGCTGCCAATGCCGAGAAGAAGGAGAAGCTGCCACGCCAGCACTGCCGCCAGCGGCAGGGCAATGAGCAGCGATATATTGCCAGCCAATTCGCAGCGCAATTGCCAGGCAAGTGCCCCGTGGATGAGGATGTGGACGGGTAGAAAGATGAGAATTTGCACCCCCCATTTGTGCCACGCCAGGCGCTGCGGCATCGGCGGGCCAAATATCGGCTCAATTGGCGCTCCGATGCGCCGCTGAATCACGATGGCCACCACCAAAGCCATATACATATGCAGCATATAAAGGAGCACGGCCCAGGGGGATGAATCGTGGAGTATGACAGAGAAAAATGTCTGCACAACGCCAAGCGCCAAACCGATGGGCAGCCACAGCAGCGGCTTTTGAACAATGATGCGCCAGGCTTCAACAATCCAGCGCAGTCCGTGCAGCGCGGGCACTCGAGCGGGCTGCATATGCCATGTGGCTTGTACGGTGGGAGAGGGGAGAGGAGCTGCAGGCATGGGGAGATATTTTTCGTGATTCATATTTTCAAGAATATTCAAATAATATCTTGCGCGCCATCAGCCAGGGGACGATGAGCGCGTCCAGCGCAAAAGCGTAAGCGGTGATGGCGAGCAACAGCAGCGGCGCCGTTGTTATGTCAAGTGTAATATGCAGGGCGATGGCGATGGTGGTGAGTGCGGCAACCGTGGCGGCGTGTGCAGAACACGCGGGGTGCAGTGCAGCACGGCTGGCGTGGATGAGGGCGGTGAAAAATGGCAGACAGCACGCCGACAAAACTTGCGCCAGCAGTATCAACAGAACCAGCCACAAGCTGCACGCAGCAAGAAGGAATATGCACGCAATGCTGGCCGCTGCAAAAACTGTGGGGCGGGAGGCGGTGATAGAAAACCACAGCCACAGCGCGCCTGCATAAACAGCCAAAAGCAGTGCTGTCAGCCACGCACTGAAAAAAATGGCGTGCAGCAGGCGGCGCAATGGATGTGCATTCTGAACGGCAGGAAGAAAATGCCGATGCGCCGCCCCGGAAAATATTAAAGTCAGCAGCGGTAGCACGCCTGATATGGAGAGAGGCATCAGCACAAGAATACACACTGCCGCAAAAAAGCCGCTGCTGTTTTCTGTGACTGTAACCACCACTATCCACGCCGCAGCCACTGCACTCTGTGCGGTCACTATTGTCAAAGCGGCAGGCAGCCACAGCAGCGGTTTTTGGCACGCGGCGCGCCACACGCGCGGGATGTGGTCAGGGGCAGGGTGATTGGGCATGGCGGCTGTGCAGAAAAAGATGGGAGGCAGATATGAATCGTATCCGCTCACGCCTGAAAGCGGCCAAGATGCAGGCGAGGGTGCTGGAAAATGCAAAAACACACATGCGTGGCGCATGGAATGGAGTTGCTGATTTTGAGTTTGCCGGATACCGAAAGGTGGAGGGCTGAAACTGTATTGGCTGTGGGGACTCGGCGGCTGTGGTTCCTGTATTTGATTGCCGGCAGTTGCTGCGGGTAGCAGCATGTATACCCAAAGTCAATGCTGTCGGGACGAGTGGTGATTTGCTTTGCCAAAACCAATGGGTTTCACCTCGGCCTTGTTGTGCGCGCAGGCTGAGGGGTAGCGCGCTTCACTTTTTGCAGCGCAGCAGTTCCTGCCGCGCGCTGCCACAATCCGCTCCCCTATGACGATGAATGTGTTGTTTGACGAGGCGGGGCGCTTTCTGGCGGGCCGCATTCTTTCCGAGACCGAGGCGTCTGCGCAGGTAGAGCTGCCCGCTGGCCGGCGCGTGAAGGTGAAGGCGGCGGCGCAGGTGTTGCGCTTCGCGTCGCCGGAGCCGGCGGCGCTGCTGGAGCAGGCGCAGGCGCAGGCCGCTGACGTGGATTTGCCGCTGGCGTGGGAGGCGGCGCCGGAGGGCGAGTTTGGCTTTGCGCAGGTGGCCGCCGAGTATTTTGGCGCGGCGCCCGGCGCGGTGCAGCAGGCGGCGATGCTGCTGGCGTTGCACGGCGCGCCGCATTATTTTCGGCGTGCGGGTAAAGGGCGCTTTAAAAAAGCGCCAGCGGATATTGTGGCGCAGGCGCTGGCGGCTATTGAAAAGCGCAAGAAAATTGCCGAACAAGTGGATGCCTGGGCGGCAGAGCTGGCCGCTGGCCGCACGCCGGATGAGGTGCGCGTGCAGCTTTTCCCGATTTTGTTCAAGCCCAATAAAAATGCGCCGGAATATAAAGCGGTGGTGCAGGCGGCGCGCACCACCGGGCTGGCGCCGCTGGCGCTGCTGCAAAAGGCAGGGGCGATTGGCGCAGCGTACGATTTTCATTGGAAGCGGTTTTTGTTTGAATATTTTCCGCAAGGCGAGGGATTCCCGCCTTTGGCGCCGTTGCAAGACACGTTTGGCGATTTGCCAGAAGCGTCGGAAGCAGCCTTTTCCATTGACGATTCTCAAACCACGGAAATTGACGATGCCATTTCGCTGCGCGCACTCGGCAGCGGCTGCGTGATGCTGGGCATTCATATTGCGGCGCCGGGGCTGGCCATTGCCAAAGATGATGGTTTTGGAAAACTCGCCCGGCGACGCCTGTCCACAGTGTATGTGCCGGGCTGGAA
>ONTY01000325.1 GCA_900320815.1 uncultured Pseudomonadota bacterium | reverse complement strand
CAGCCACTGGCGCGGCGTCTTCTTGCACACAGTGGTGTGGATGGCGTGCTGCGGCCAGCAGCGCCGCGCCCAGCGGAATGCGTCCAGCATGGTGGCGGCCTGATACAACCCATCCCACACGGTGGCACCGCTGCCGTCTGTCACGTGCACAGCCCAGTAGTGCATGGGCGTTGCGGTGTGGGTGGGGTCTTTGGTGACGAGCATGGGCATCCCCTCCTCACGCGCCAAGGACGCACTGGGCGTCCACCTTGGGCCAGCCCACCTGCGCGGCGGCATTCATCGCGCGGCAGACGAGGTTGTGAACCGCCAGCGGAAAGCAGGTGGAAACGCCCGTGCCCGGCTTGGCCCCGCGCGGGGTGTGAATGAGGCGCTGCCTCATCGCGTCAAAAGCATCTTTCTCGAAGACTTGCTCCGGCTTCAAGTCAAAGCGCGCGAACTTGTGGGCAAGGTAGGCTTCAAGCTCGGAATCAAGCGGGTCAAGCGCGACGATTTCGCAACGCTGCATCACCTCGCGCACTTCGGGGTTTTGGCTCACGAGCAGGGCGCGAAGCTCCGGCTGCGCGACCAGCGCAATGCCAATCAGCCGCCGCAGGCCGTCTTTCAACTCAAGGAAGCGTTTGAGGTGTTTCAGCGTGGCGATGGGCAGGCAGTGCGCCTCGTCAATCACCAGCAAGTGCCGGCGCCCGGCGCGGCGGCTGGCTTTCAGCAAATCGTGCATCTGGCGGAAGCGCGCCTGCGGAGACTGGCGCAGGCGTGCTTGAGGGTCAAGGGCGGCGACGATGGCCTCGGCAATCTGGGCGGCTTTCAGCGTCTTGCCCTTGCGGTCGCTGGCTTCCATACCCAGCACGTAGGGGCGGATGATGAGGATATCGCGCCCCTCATCACGCACGCGCTCCTCCAGCTCTTCCACCAGCGTGGTCTTGCCCGCGCCGCTTTCGCCCACGATGGCGATGAAGCCGCCGTTGCTGGCCGCGTCCATCAGCGCGGCGCGGGCATAGCGCGCGCCTCTGGACTGGAATACGTCGTCGCGGCTTTGCACGTCGTCCACGAAGGGCGACCGTGGCAGGCCAAAGTGTTTCAGGGCCGCTTGCGTGAGCGGGGTGTTTTCAAGTAGCATGGCTTCTTCTCCTTCGTTGTTGGAAACAGGGGCGTTTCTTTTTGCGGGGCAGCCACGGGGGGCTGCCCCTACCAATCCATTCCCCTCTCCCTCGCAGGCGCGCAGCGCCTGACGGAGGGGGAGGGTCCACTCTTTCGAGTCGAAGTGGTCTGCTACGGTGTTGACACGTGCAGGATCGCCAACGAGGATAATCCTGTCGGCCAACTGCTCTGGCTTCAGATGCAGATGGAAACATGAACCATCGGCATTGATAATCAGTTCTGATTCAGGAAATGTTTTTTTGCTCATGACGCACCTCCCTGCACCGCGCGCAAGCTGCCGCGCGTGCGTAGCTGCCGTGCAAGGGCTGGCAGCGCGTCCTCCGGCACGCCCTCGGGGTGCAGGCGGCGCAGCAGCGCGACCTGCTCGGGCGTGAGGCGGCTTCCAAGGTATTCGGGCGCGGCGAGTGCTTTCACAGCCTCAAACTGCGACAAGAATCGCGGCGCGGGCTGCAGCGCGGCCACCTGCGCCAGCGGCGCCACATCGCTGCCGCGACGCGGCAAGAAGGCGGGCAGCTTGGCTTCGCGCGCCTCGGCAAGCGGGTCAAACTCGCCGCCAAAGGGCAGCGCCCGGCCACGGCGCAGCTTGTCCACCTCCTTCTCGTCGGCGGTGCCCCATGCCAGGCGGCGCACTTCCTCGCGGTTGGCTTCCAGCCGCGTTTTGGGCAGGGCGGCGAAGGATTCGCCGATGACGGTGGCGTCCACGCGGTGATTCATTTCGTCGCGCTGCACACGGGGGGCGTCAAGCAGCACTTCTTCGCCCTGCGCGCCGCGCTCCACAATGCACACGGCGTCGGGGTGTTTCCACGGGTTGATGGCGACGAGCACGCGCTGCCCCACCTCCACACCGGGGATGGCGCGCACGTCGTATTCCGCGCCCTCAAAGCTGATGGTGAGGGTGCGGCTCACGTCGCGCGGCTCGGGCGCGTGCGTGAGCAGCGCGCGGCAGACCTCGGGCGCGGGGGCGATGCGCAGCTGCTCGGCGGTAATCTGCATCCACGCCTGCGCGCGTGTCTGGCCGTGGCGGCTGTGGACTTTGGTGGCGTTGAACCAGCGGTGCCAGATGAGCGCAAAATCGTTGAGTTCGTCCAGTGAATGCACGCTCTTGAAGCGCAGGCTGCTTTCAAACTTGCGCTCGATGATGTGGTGCGCGCCCTCCACCTGGCCGGTGGCGCGGGCGTTGCCCGGCGCGTGCGCGATGACGCGCACACCAAGGCGGCGGCAAAGGTTCTGGAACAGCGCGCCGGTGTTGGCGCTGCCCATATCCATCATCAGGATGTGGGGCACACCGTAAAAAGGGTCATGGCCGCGCTGCTGGATGGCGGCCATGAAGCTCTCCGCCAGGTTCATGCCGCTCTCCGCGCCCAGCACGTAGTGCACGAAGATGTAGCCGCTGCGGTGGTCAGTAATCGCGTAGCGCCATACCCTGTCGTTCTCGATGCGCTTGAGGTTCCTTGGCTTGTTCTTGTAAAACTCGTCATGGCGCATCACCTGCAGGCCGCCGGCGTTGTCTTTGCCGGCGCGCAGGTAGAACAGCACACACAGGCTGGCGTCCACCTCCCACACATGGTTGGGGTGCAGGCTGCGCAGCTCCGTGTGCGGCGCAGGAAGCAGCAGTCAATGTCCAGCGCAGGCGCACGCGCGCAGCTTGCGGCGCACGTGCTGCAAGAGGCGCAGCACGTTGGCATGCGCGCGGCGTGCGGCCAGCTTGCCGCTGCGCTGGCCGACGGCAGCGCGAGCGCTGAACTGCTGGACGCAGCCAGCGCCGCGCAGCAGCGCAAACGCGGCAGCGTGCCCAGCGAGCGTACGCTGCGGCGCTGGGCAGAGTGCTACGCGACGGGAGGCGCACTGGCACTTGCCGTGCGCGCGCTGGCGCCGGCGAAGACGCCAGCAGCGCCAGCGCCCGCCGACGCAGCCGTGCAGCGTGCGTTGGCTTCCATGCATTTCCCGGGGAAAGTGTTTCTGGTAGCCGTGGGAAAAGCAGCATGGCAAATGGCTAAAGCTGCATCGGAATGCCTGGGCAGCCGCGTCGAGAGGGGCGTGGTGGTCACCAAATACGATCACGTCATGGGACCCATCGCCAATTTCACCTGCTTCGAAGCCGGCCATCCCGTGCCGGA
>ONTY01000073.1 GCA_900320815.1 uncultured Pseudomonadota bacterium | reverse complement strand
TGCTGAAGAAGTTCGAAGACGCAAAGCCGCCGGAACGCGGCAAGCCGTTCACGGTGGATTTCTACTCGGTCGTAGGCTACCCCCGCGCGAAGGCGCTGCGCGTGCGCGCCACACGCCTTGGCGAGCCGCCTGTGGACGAGCAGGGAGCATGGCGCTTCCAGCTGAAGCGCGTCGAAGCCGCCGCCAGGTAGCGGCGGCGTCGAAGGGAAGAAAGGAGACGGCATGGGATTCAAATCGCATATAGCGTCCGCGCTTGCGGCGCTGTCGGTGGTGCTCGCGGGCTTGTCCACGTACGCCAAGGGGCTGCAGCAGTTGCGGCGCTGGCGGCTGACGGCGGCGGCGCTGACGGCGGCGGCGGTCACAGGTGCATTTCTCATCGGACACTGGCCGGAAGGGGCGATGGTGATGGCGCTGTACGCCCTCTCGCAGGCTCTGGAAGAGCGGGCGTCGGCGCGCGCCAGCGGCGCCATTGCCCGCGTGCTGGAGATGGCGCCGGCGACGGCGGAGGTGCAAGGCGAAGGGGGCGCATGGCACACGCGCCCTGCGCACGAAGTTCCCGTCGGCGCGCTGGTGCGTGTGAAGCCCGGCGCGCGTTTTGCTCTGGATGGCGTGGTGCTAGAGGGACACAGCGCTGTGAACGAAGCGCCGCTCACCGGCGAGAGCCTGCCCGTGGACAAGCGCGCGGGCGATGCGGTGTGGGCGGGCGCGCTCAACCTAAATGGGCTGCTGGTGCTGCGTGTCACCGCGCCGGCCAGTGACACGCAACTCGCGCGCATCGTGCGTGCGGTTGAGCAGGCGCAGGCCGCGCGTGCGCCGGTGCAGCGCCTCATCGACCGCTTTGCCGCCGTCTACACGCCCGCCATCTTTGCACTGGCGCTGGCAGTGGCGGTGGGCGGTGCATTGGCAGGCTGGCCGCTTTTGACGGCCATGTACCGGGCGCTGGCACTGTTGGTGGCCTCATGCCCGTGCGCGCTGCTGCTGGCAACGCCGGCGGCGGTCATCAGCGCGCTGACGCTGGCGGCGCGCCGTGGCGCGCTGGTGCGCGGCGGCGCGGTGCTCGAGCGCCTGCGCCTGCTGCGCTGCGTGGCCTTTGACAAAACGGGCACGCTCACCCAAGGGCGCCCGGTGCTGGAAGAAGGCGCAACGCGCGCCTGGGGCGACGTGCCCGAGCAGCAGGCGCGCCAGTGGGCGCGGGCGCTGGCAGCGCGCAGCAACCATCCTGTCGCGCAGGCCATCGCGGCAGGTCTGGCCGGGGCGGGCGCTGAGCTGCCCGTGGCGGCGTTTGAAGAGCTGCCCGGCTGCGGCGTGCGCGGCGTGGTGCAGGGGCAGCCGCTGCGGCTGGTGGCCGCGCACACGCTGCGCGGCGCCGACGAGGAGGAAACGCTCTGGCAAGCCAGGTGCGCAGCGCATGAGCGTGGCCGCAGCATCAGCGTGCTGGCGCGCGAGCAAGAGGGGCGGGACGCAGTGCTGGCCATCTTCGCCATCACCGACACCGTGCGCGCTGGCGCCGCCGACGCCATCGCCGCGCTGCAGGCACAAGGGCTGCGCTGCGCCATGCTCACCGGCGACCACGCAGGCGCCGCTGCCGCTGTGGCACGCGCCGTGGGGCTTGAGGCGCAAGAGGTGCACGCGCAGCTGCTGCCCGAAGGCAAACAGCAGGCGCTGCGCCAGCTGGCTGCCGCCGGTGCGGTGGCCATGGCGGGCGATGGCATCAACGACGCCCCGGCACTCGCCGCCGCTGATGTGGGCATTGCCGTGGCCGCAGCGGGCGCCGACGTGGCGATGGAAGCTGCCGACGTGGTGCTGATGAGTGGCGAGGTGCGCCGCATCCCCTGGCTCATCGCTCTCTCGCGCCACACCTGGCGCGTGCTCTGGGGCAGCATCGCCGCCGCACTCGCCATCAAGCTGGCGTTTGTGCTCGCTGCCATCGGCGGGCACGCCACCATGTGGATGGCGGTTTTTGCCGACGTAGGCGCCAGCCTGCTTGTGCTGGCATTTGGCACCAGCATCCTGCGCTGGAGGGGCAGCGGCGGCGGCGGCAACACTTTTTCAACACAATCTCATGGGGCGGACACACACGCGCCGTAACGTCCCACGCCCTTTTCCCTTTTTCACTGAAAGGAGTTGACATGACTCGCAGCCGCTCTCCCTTCCCCCGCCTGATGGCCGCCACCCTGCTCGCCAGCGCGCTGCTCGCCGCCGGCTGTTCACAGCAGGAAAGCGCCGACGCCCGCCGCCTGGCCGAATGGGTCGCGCAAGTGGCCACGCAGGTGGAAAAAACCGCCGCCTCCCAGGCCGGCCACGCCCAGGCACAAGGACTGGCCCAGCAGCCCTGCCCCATCGGCCATGAAAACTGCCACCAAAACAGCGCCGCCGCTCCCATGCGCGATATTCAAGACGCCGCCGCTGCCATCAAAACCGCCGCCGCCCTCATTGCCAACCTGGCCGGCGAAGTGGAAAAAATCCCCTCCCCATTTACCGGCCAGCAGCCCGAAATCGTCATGGCTCCCGGCGCCGCTGCCAGCGCCACTATGCCAGTCAATCGGGCAAATACAGCCATTGGCGCCCCCACAGCCATGACTGCCGTCAATGCCCATGCCGCTTTGCTCAACGCCGCCTGGAATGGCGACGCCTATGCCGCGCAACGCGCCCTGGCTGCCGGCGCCGCCATCAATCGCGGCGACGAAAAAAACGGCGCCACCGCCCTGATGTACGCCGCCCACAACGGACACGCCAGCATCGTGAAACTGCTGCTGGACGCCGGCGCCAATGCCAATCGCAGCGATGACGCGGGTCGCACCGCCTTGCAAAGCGCCACCGAAAACGGTCACCACGAAATCGCCGCCATGCTGCGCGCCGCCGGGGCACGGGGGTAAAAAGAAAACGCACCGCAACACCCCCCCTTTGCCCCTGCTGGCGCGGGGGCGAGGGGATATTTTTTGCATCACTGATGCGCGAACAGCACTGCGTCTTTCAAAAAATACAATACAAAAAACACGGCATGAGTTTTGTGAAGCCGCGCAAAAAGGCAACATCAAACGCGCGCAGCAGCTTTTCGCCGCAGGCGCTGACACTCAACGCCACAGCACGCTGGGATTTCAGGAGCCGTCTCAAAAACCGCGAGATTCGCGGGCATCTCGCCCTCCCATAGTCTTGAATCATCTTTCTACACTACAAGGGTATTGCTGTATTACCCGCATATCATGCGGGTATTGGAGTGAACACACAGGGAGTATTTAAGGACATACGGGGGCGCTGCCCCCTGCTGGCGCCAGCGTGCCAGAATGCGTGCTCCCTTCTGCCGCAGGGCGCCAGGCTGCTCCCCGCATTCACGACAAAAAGGCCGCGTCCCACGAAACCGCCCTTCCCCACCCCCCCAAAAAACTGCCATGAATATCGCTGCCATCCTCCCGGCCTATTGCACACGCGCGCATATTCTTGCTGTGCTGCGCGCAATTGGCCCGGAAGTCGCCGCCATTTATGTTGTCGATGATGCCTGCCCGCAAGGCACAGGCGACTATGTGCGCGCCCAGTGCCACGATGCGCGCGTGCGCGTGATACGCCACACTGAAAATCAGGGCGTAGGCGGCGCCGTGATGAGCGGCTACCGCGCCGCGCTGGCCGATGGCATGGATATTCTGGTAAAAATTGACAGCGACGGGCAAATGGACCCGGCGCTGCTCATGGGCTTCGTCGCCCCCATTCGCGACGGCAAAGCCGATTACACCAAAGGCAACCGCTTTTTTGACCTGGAAAGCGTGCGCGTCATGCCGCGCGTGCGCTTGGCCGGCAACGCTGCACTCTCGCTGCTCGCCAAACTCTCCAGCGGCTATTGGAATATATTTGACCCCACCAACGGCTACACCGCCATCCATGCCAGCGTAGCGCGGCAGCTGCCGTTTGAAAAAATCAGCCGTGGCTATTTTTTTGAAACTGATATGCTGTTTCGCCTCGGCACACTGCGCGCCGTTGTGGCTGACGTGCCCATGCGCGCCGTTTACGGCAGCGAAACCAGTCATTTGCAAATCCGTAAAATCGTGTTTGAGTTTCTATTCAAACATGCGCGCAACGCCACCAAACGCATTTTTTACAATTATTATCTGCGCGACATGTCACTGGCCTCGCTGGAATTGCCCGCCGGGCTGACACTGGTGCTGTTCGCGCTGGTGCACGGCGCCCTGCGCTGGAGCGCATCGGTGGCCAGCGGCGTGCCCACCACAGCGGGCAGCGTCATGCTGGCGGCGCTGCCCGCGCTCGCCGGCCTGCAACTGCTGCTGAGCTTCATTGGGCACGACGTGGCCGCTGTGCCGCAGCAACCCATCCACCCCAGCCTCACACGTCTGGCTCCTCCATGCGCCCCTGCCCTGCCCTGACCTTCCCCAGCCTGCCCCCCGCTGTGCGCCGCGCCTTGGGTGGCATAGCCTGCGTGGCAGCGCTGGCGCTGTGGCCTGCGCTGGCGCCCATTGCGGCGCTGAGCACGTCTGCAGATACCCTGATGTGGATGGGCAGCGTGGCGCTGTCCGCCTGGCTGCTGCGCCGCATCATGCCCCCCGGCGCTGCACGCCCGGCGCTGCTGGCACTGGTGCTGGCCTGGCTGCTGTGGGGCGTGGGGCTGGCGGGCACTGCCGCTGTGGCACTGTGGGCATGTGGCGCCTGGGGCACCGGGCGGCTGATGCTGCGCTGGCTTCACAGCCCCAGTACACAAAAGACTCTTGGCGCTGTCGACGCCCTGCTCGTCGGCGGCGCGCTGTGGCTGGCACTGGCTGGCGGGCTGCTGCACCTGCCGGTGAATACGCGCACGCTGCACCTGCTGCTGTGCGCGCTGCCGCCCGTGGCGCTGCTTTGTCTGCCTGGCGAAGCAGCAGCGCTGCGCGCTGCAGCGGGCACTGCGGCGGCGCTGACGCTGCTGTGGCTGCGCGCTGTGCCCTACTGGGCATGGGCAGCGGGGCTGGCGCTGCTGGGCTGGTGCCTGCACTGGGCATGGCTGCCATCGGCCAGCTACGACGACCACGCGCTGCACCTGCGGCTGTGGAGCGAATTGCTGGCACAACGGCGCGCGGCGTTTGACGTGCAGACGCAAATCTGGGCCCTCGCGCCCTTTGCCAGCGACGCGCTGCACGCCGCACTCTCGCTGCTGGCAGGCGCCGATGCGCGCGGCGCGCGGAACTTGGCGCTGGCGCTGGCCACCTTGCTGCTGCTGCTGCGCCTCATGCACCGTTGGAGCATTAAACCCATCCGGGCATGGATGCTGGTGCTGCTGTTTGCCAGCACCCCCATGTTCGGGCAGCTCTTGCTCACGCTGCAAACCGAGTTATTTCTCGCAACGCTGGCGCTGGCCGGCATGGCGTGGACGGGCACACAGCAGCCACACGCGCATCTGCCCGGCCACGCGCCAGCCGTGCTGGCAGCAGCAGCACTGTGCGCAGCCACCAAGCTGCCAGGGGCTGTGATGGGCGCGGCGCTCATCGCCGCCTATACAGCCGCGTGTGCACTGGTGCGGCGGCAACGCGCCGCTGCGCCGGGCGCTGGACGCAGGCACTGGCTGGCGTGGGGTGCTTTTTTGCTGGCGCTCACGTTTGTGGCGCTGCACTCGTACGTGCTGGCCTGGGTGAAAACCGGCAACCCGTTTTTCCCGCTGTATAACGGGATTTTTCAATCGCCCGCCTATCCGGCAGAAAATTTCAGCGACACGCGCTACGCCATCGGATGCAGCCTTGTCAATTATGTGCGCGTGTTTTTTGACACATCAAAGTTCGCCGAAAGCAGTGATTATGCAGCGGGCTGGCAATATCTGTTCATTTTCCCGCTGGCGGCGCTGGCGTTGCTGCGCCGTCGCACCCCCGTCGGACTGCGCCTGCTTGCCGTGCCAGTGCTGGGTTTTGGGCTGGCAATGTTTGCCGCTACGCAATACTGGCGCTATATGTTTCCCGCGCTGCCACTGGCCTCGGTCATGATGGCGGCACTGTTTTTGCAAGAACAGGCAGGCAGCGCCCCCGGAAAAGCTGCCAGATATGGGCAGCGCGCGCTGCTGGCACTCGCTCTTGTGTGTTTGGTGCTGAATATGTTGCGCTTTACCAAAATATCGGCGCTCATGCGTATGCCACCCGCCAGCGCCTTCACCGCCGTCGGGCGCCAGAACTTTATGCAACGCCATGCGCCTGCTGCCTATTTGACGCAACGCATCCCGGACAATGCCGCGCCCGACGGCGCCGCGCTGCGTGTGCTCTACCCCGAAAGCGCCCCTGCCGGTGCACTGCTGCGCGGCACGCCGCTGTATCTCAATTGGTATACGCCGGCGCGTCGCACGCGCTTTGCCGCGCTGTCCTCGCCAAAAGCAATGGCAAAGTTTTTGCAACACGAAAACATTGATTATGTCATCTTCCACCAGCGCCCCGCAGAAGAAAACACTGACGCTGGCCTGCCAGTGGGTGGACAGCGCCCTGCAGGAAGCGGTCATCAAATTCAACCGCAGCAGTGACATCCACATCCAAGTGATCGATTACTCTCAGTATAACAACGAGGATGACTGGAACGCCGGTCTGACCAAGCTGACGACCGAGATCATGGCCGGCATCACCATATTCATGACCATGGCCTACATCCTTGCCGTCAACCCCGGAATCCTTTCCGCGTCCGGCATGGACAGCGGCGCTGTATTCACGGCCACCGCGCTCGCATCAGCGATC
>ONTY01000160.1 GCA_900320815.1 uncultured Pseudomonadota bacterium | reverse complement strand
GCGCCTGCGCCTCAATCACAGCAGCAAGCGCCAGCAGAAGGCAAGGAAACCGACGTCACCGAGAGCGGCGGCGGCGAGGAGGCACAGGCGCTGGCGCGCATCGTCGGCTCTTCGCGTGCCATTCAAACCGTCAAGCAGCGCATCGTCAAAGTCGCGCGCAGCATGGCGCCGGTGCTCGTGCGCGGTGAATCGGGCACCGGCAAAGAGCTGGTGGCCCAAGCCATCCATGCGTGCAGCCACCGCGCGGACGGCCCCTTCGTGCCTGTGAACTGCGGCGCCATTCCAGAAAACCTGCTGGAGGCCGAGTTCTTTGGCGCGCGCAAAGGCTCATATACCGGCGCCGTGCAAGACAGGGAAGGCTTCTTCCAGGCCGCGCACGGCGGCACGCTGTTTTTGGATGAGATTGGCGAGTTGCCCCTTGCCATGCAGGCCAAGCTGTTGCGCGCCATCCAGGAGCGGCGTGTGCGCCCGCTCGGCGCCACGCAGGAAGAGCCGGTGGACGTGCGCATCGTCAGCGCCACGCACCGCAACCTGGCCGCTGGCGTGCAGGCGGGGCGCTTTCGGCAAGACTTGTATTACCGCCTGAACGTCATCGAAATCACCGTGCCGCCGCTGCGCGAGCGGCGCGAAGACATCCCCGCGCTGGTGGACACACTGCTGGCACGCATTGCCCGCGACGCTGGCACGCCAGAGGTGCCGCACATCTCTGCCGGGCAGCTGCGCGAACTCAGCCAGGCGCAGCTGCCCGGCAACGTGCGCGAGTTGGAAAACCTGCTCTATCGCGCCGTGGCGCTGGGCGAAGCGGGCGACTCGCAATACGGCATGTTGTCCGAGGAGGCCATCGCGCCGCTCCCGCCGCCGCCGCTCGCGCCAATGCTGCCGCCGCTGTGGCAGCCTGCCGCCGCCAGCGCGCAGTCGCCGCAGCAGCCCCAAAGCAGCGCGCCGCTGGCGGATTTGCGCGCGCGCGTGAGGCACGAAGAGCGCGAAATGCTGCTGGATGCTCTGCGCCGCACTAACTACAACCGCACCGCTGCCGGTGCCCTGCTGGGCATGACGCTGCGCCAAGTGCGCTACCGCATGAAACTGTTTGGCATCGTTCCACCCGACGAAGAAAACGGCAGCGGCGGTGACAGCGGTCTGGGAGGCAGCCTGTAGTGGCCGCGCCCCGCTGGCGCGCAGCTTGGCGCAACGGCTGGTGGGCAGCGGCGCACGCGCTGCCATCGCCCAACTGCAACGCGCGCCCAGCGGGCGACGCAGGGCGCGTGCGCCTCATCGTCGTGCATTCCATCAGCTTGCCACCCGGCGTCTTTGGCGGCAGCGAAGTGGCGCAACTCTTCACCAACTCTCTTGACTGGGACGCGCACCCTTACTTTGCGGGCATCCGTGGGCTGCAGGTTTCAGCGCATTTCTTCATTCGTCGCGACGGCGCGCTCTGGCAATTCGTCAGCTGTGATGAACGCGCCTGGCACGCTGGCGCCTCCGCGTGGCGTGGACGCAGCGGCTGCAACGATTTCTCCATTGGCATTGAACTGGAAGGGCTGGAAGGCGGCGCTTTTGAAGCCGCGCAATACGAGGCGCTTGCGCGCGTGTGCACAGGCATTGCGCGCCGCTATCGCATTGAGGGCATCGCCGGGCATGAGCACATCGCTCCCGGACGCAAACATGACCCCGGCGCCGGCTTTGACTGGCAGCGCCTGCGCCGCGCGCTCGGCTGGGCGGCGGGGCGCTTTCCGCCCAGTGACGAAACAGTGTCGGGCTGCGATGCGGCGGCGCAACATCGCACAAAACTATAAAAACAAGAGCGTAACACCGGCGTAAACGGTGGGTATTACTGTATTTTTAGAGGGTGTTGACAGCCTGTCGTCATGTTGCGTTGCGATGCCCGCAGGCAACACCCGTGCCCGCTTACAGCGGGGCGTGCTTGGCAAAAAAAGCGAGCCACACCCATAATCAGCGCAACAAGCCGG
Organism: uncultured Pseudomonadota bacterium; assembly: GCA_900320815.1. Classification (GTDB taxonomy): domain Bacteria; phylum Pseudomonadota; class Gammaproteobacteria; order Burkholderiales; family Burkholderiaceae_C; genus Ottowia. The sequence goes on along the minus strand of ONTY01000160.1, from coordinate 2,718 downwards.
ATGCAAAAAGCCGGATTATTCTTTCAGGGCGCCTTGCCCGCAATTTCTATCCCATTGCAATGATTCAACGCTTGCCATTGCGCCAGCCAATTGCCTGGGAAAAATCAGGAAAAATCCAGGAGAAAAACCAAATGGCCGCCACAAAAACTGCTGCCACGCCGCAGCCCCTGCAAGCGCCGGCGTGCGCTGCCGCCAACCCACTCAAAGCCGTTCCCCCCGCCAAGGCTGCCCGCAAGGCGCCAGCGCGCCGCAGCAGCGCGCCGCCAGAGCCTCCTGCCGCCCCGCACGTGACCGCTAAAAAAGCGCCGCCTGCCTTGCACAGCGCCACTGGGGCGGACACTGCCGCTGCGCCTCGCAAAGCACCGGCGCGCCGGACGGGCGCACACAAAAACGGGAAAATGCCCGTGCAAACCATCATCAACCATAACTACGCCTGGCCATTTGCCGAAGAAGGGAAAGAATAAAAAAACCAGTCGTGCGCATGGGGAAAAAAGCCTGACCAGGCATTGCGGGGCAGGCTTTTTTTTATGTTCTACACCTGTCCTGGCGCATCAGGAACCGAAGCAAAGTCCGGAAAATCGTGCCCGCATTGATATGGATATTTGTGCTGCTTGTGCAAGCCAGCGTGGCCGAGGTGTGGCTGCGCAGCCATCCGCCAGACGCCGAAGAAAAACATCGCATTGCCGTGCGCTGCGTGCAATCGTACATGCACGGGGAGGTTGATGTAGCAAACATCATCAATACCACAGACAAATATGTTGTCTATGATGGGGACGTGGTGTATGACTACTTTTATGGCGATGGCTGCGTGCTGAATATTGTCGTCGATAAATATGGCCGCTGCGATTCGGGAGGGAGAAACTGCGATAGTTCTGGCAAAAAGTATGAGTGGCCAGACGCCGAGAAAAAAATTTCTTGTGTTGGTGGCGGTATCGCTTCATTGCCGGCTTTGTAAGCTGGCAATGGAGCAATACTCCGGCAGAGGCTTACACCAGCAGCGCATTCACGCGGCGCACGTAGGCGGCGGCGTCGCGCGGCATCAGCCCTTCGGCCAGCAGCGCCTGGTCCAGCACGATGTGCGCCAGCTCGTCAAAATGCGCTTCGTCGCCTCCCATTTTCACAATCAGCGGGTGCGCAGGGTTGATTTCCAGAATGGGTTTAATATCGGGCAGTTTCTGCCCCGCCTGCCGCAGCATGCGCGCCATATTCAGGCTCACATCTGTTTCTTTGACAACGAGGCAGGCGGGTGAATCCACCAGACGCGCGGTGGCGCGCACTTCATCGACGGCGTCGCCAAGTGCAGCTTTCAGTTTTTCAATCAGCGCCTTGGCGCTTTCGCTGGCGGCGTCAAAAGCTTTTTTCTCTTCTTCGCTTTGCAATTCGTCCAGGTCGGCCGCGCCGCGTGCGGCAGACAGCAGCGGGGTGCCGTCAAACTCGCGCAGCCACTGCATGACCCATTCGTCAATGCGCTCGCCCATGAGCAGCACTTCAATGCCTTTTTTGCGGAAGGCTTCAAGCTGCGGACTGTTTCGCGCGGCCCCTTGACTGTCGGCGCACATGTAATAGATGGCTTTTTGCCCGTCTTTCATGCGCGCTTTATAGTCGGCGAGCGAGACAAAATCGCCTGCTGTGCTTTCGTAGCGCAGCAGGCGCGCGATGCGCGCCTGGTTGGTGGCGTCTTCGGCGATGCCTTCCTTGAGCACGGCGCCAAACTCGCGCCAGAACACGCGGTAATCGGGCGTTTTTTCTTTCTGTTTCTCTTCTTTTTTAGCGTCTTCAGTATTTTCCTGCGCTTTTTCCGGTACGTTTGCCATGTCTTCCAGCATGGCGAGAATGCGGCGCGTGTTGCCGTCGCGGATGGCGCGCACATCGCGGCTTTCCTGCAAAATCTCGCGGCTGACGTTCAGCGGCAAATCAGCAGAGTCGACGACGCCTTTGACAAAGCGCAGATAGCGCGGCAGGAGCTGCTCGGCATCGTCCATGATGAAAACGCGCCGCACATACAGCTTCAAACCCTCCTTGCGCTCGCGCTCCCACATATTCAGCGGTGCGTGGCTGGGAATATACAGCAGCTGCGTATATTCCGTGCTGCCCTCCACGCGGTGCAGTCGCCACGCCAGCGGCGGCTGCCAGTCGCGGGCGAGTTGCTGGTAAAACTGTGCGGCCTGTTCCTCACTAATATCTTTTCTGGCGCGCGTCCACAGCGCGGTGGCCTGGTTTACGGCTTCCCAGGCGCCGGTTTTGACCATTTGGCCGGGTTTGTCATTTTCGCCTTCTTCCCATTTTTCGGCCTCCATTTCAATGGGCAGGGCAATGTGGTCAGAATAGCGGGCAATGAGTTCGCGCAGCCGCCAGCCTTGGGCAAACTCCAGCGCGTCATCGCGCAAATGCAGGCTCACGCTGGTGCCGCGCTCGGCCAGCGTGAGCGGCTCGACTTCAAATTGACCGCTGCCATCGCTTGTCCAGCGCACGCCGGCTTCGGCGCCCAGGCCGGCGCGGCGCGACAATACCTCTATTTTGTCGGCTACGATAAAGCCGGAATAAAATCCCACGCCAAACTGCCCAATCAGTTGCGAGTCGGCTTTTTTATCACCTTCCATCTGCTGCAGGAAGGCGCGCGTGCCGCTGTGGGCAATGGTGCCGAGATTTTCAATGATGTCGGCGCGGCTCATGCCGATGCCGCTGTCGCGGATGGTGATGGTTTTCTTTTCCTGGTCG
>ONTY01000323.1 GCA_900320815.1 uncultured Pseudomonadota bacterium | reverse complement strand
CTCACCCTGTTCACCTTCAATGCGGACGGCACCTGCTGCGTCGTGCGCTGCGTGCGCGCTTGATTTTCTTGTGCGCCAGAAGGCGGCGCTGCAGGCGCATTGTCAGGCGCTGGAAAATGACGGGGAATATTGGCCGGAGCAGCCCTATGCGTGATTTCTGTGCATGATTATTCTTGCGCCAGCACGAACACATGCGCGTGCACAGCGCCAGCTTTCAGGTGGCGGTGCAGGCGCAAACCATGCGCAGGTGGCCACGGGAGTGGTGCTTCTACATAGATAAAGCCGCCAGGTTTGACGGCAGCGGCAGCGGCGAGCAGCGCCGCGTCAAATACGCCGGCGCTGACAGCTTCAAATGGCGGGTCAAGCAACGCCAGGTCAAGCGCAGTGGCGGTGGCAAGGGCGGCGATGCCGTCGCCGCAGTGCACGCGCACGTTTTTTGCCGCAAGGCGCGCTGCGGTGGCGCGCAGGCTGGCGGCAAGGCGTGCGTCGCGCTCCACCAGCAGCACGCTGGCGGCGCCGCGCGAAGCCGCTTCCAGGCCGAGCGCGCCGCTGCCGGCGAAGGCGTCGAGCACGCGCCAACCCTCCAGCCGCCGCCCCAGCCAGTTGAACAGCGTCTCGCGCACGCGCGCGGGCGTGGGGCGCAAGCCCTCTTTGCTTGGCACGGGCAGTGGCGTGCGCCGCCATTGGCCGCCAATGATGCGCACGCTGTGCGGGGGCGTTTGGTTTTTTGGGGAGGAACGGACAGGCATGGCAGTGGCAGGAAGTGAAATGTGGATTTTCGCGCGACGCCTGATAATTCCCTGTATGGCTTCTTCTTTTTTGGTTTTGGGTATTGAGTCCTCGTGCGATGAAACGGGGGTGGCACTGGTGCGCGTGTCCGAAGACGGCGGGGTGCCACAGCTTTTGGCGCACGCGCTGCACACGCAAATGGCAATGCACGCGGCGTATGGCGGTGTGGTGCCGGAACTGGCGAGCCGCGACCATATTCGCCACGCGCTGCCGCTGGTGCGGCAGGCGCTGGCGCAGGCGCAGCAGGCGCTGCCGTCGGTGGATGTGGTGGCGTTCACGCGCGGCCCTGGGCTGGCGGGGGCGCTGCTGGTGGGCGCGGGCGTGGCGTGCGCGCTGGCAGCGGCGCTGGGGCGGCCAGTGCTGGGTGTGCACCATTTGGAGGGGCATTTGCTCTCGCCCTTTTTGAGTGCGGATGCGCCGGAGTTTCCATTTGTGGCGCTGCTGGTCAGCGGCGGACATACGCAATTGATGCGCGTGGGCGGCGTGGGCAATTATGAATTGCTGGGCGAGAGTATTGACGATGCGGCGGGTGAGGCGTTTGATAAATCGGCCAAGTTAATCGGATTGCCGTATCCTGGAGGCCCGCATCTGGCACAGCTGGCAGAGGAGGGGGATGCGGTGGCGTTCAATTTCCCACGCCCACTGCTGCACAGCGGCAATCTGGATTTTTCTTTTGCCGGGCTGAAAACGGCAGTGCTCACGCAGGTGCAGCGGCTGGGCGAGTTGACAGAAACGCAGCGCGCCGATGTGGCAGCGAGTGTGCAAGAGGCGATTATTGAAGTGCTGACAAGAAAATCGCTGGCGGCACTGCGGCACACGGGCTGCAAGCGCCTGGTGGTGGCGGGTGGCGTGGGCGCCAACAGGGCGCTGCGCGAGCGGCTGAATGCGACGTGCAAGGCGCACGGCGTGCGCGTGCATTATCCGGAACTGCAATGGTGCACCGATAATGGTGCCATGATTGCGATGGCAGCGGCACTGCGCCTGCAGGCCGGGGTGCAAAAAGCCACGTTTGATTATTCATTTGAAGTGCGCCCGCGCTGGCCGCTGCAGGAAATTATTGAGGCGACGTAAATCATGGATATTGTCATTCTCGGTGCCGGGGCGCTGGGCAGTCTGTTTGGCGCATTCTTGGCGCCGCTGGCCAATATCAGTTTGTGTTGCCACAGCGCGGCGCAGGCCAGGCTGGTGCGTGGGCGCGGCGGGGTGGTGCACAAAATGGATGGCAGCGTGTGCACGGGGCCGCTGGCGGCGTGTTC
>ONTY01000148.1 GCA_900320815.1 uncultured Pseudomonadota bacterium | reverse complement strand
GCGGTCCACCACGGCTTCAATGGCGCTGTTGATGAGTTCGGCGATGGGCACAAGCAGCACGCTGCCCGCCAGCAGCGCGCGCTGCACGCCGCCCTGCCCCAGCCACAAACCCAGTGGAATGAGGACGATGGCGAGCAGCGCCTCTTGCCGAAACGCCGCCTCGTGCCGCCACGCGGCCCGGAAGCCCTGCCACGAACACACCATGGCGCGCACGATGCGCATGAAACCGCGCCCGTTGGGTTTTTCCTGCATGTTTTCCATGATTCATTCCCTCTGCCACACGGCAGCAAAAAAACCGTCTGTGCCGCTGGTGTGCGGCGCCAAGTGCAGAAAACGCCCACCCTCGCCGCACAGCCGCGCTGCGGCGTTCACTTTGGCGGCGGCAAGCACTTCGGCAGCATCCAGCGGTGCGAACTGCGGCTGCGCCGCTTCAAACGCGGCGGCCACATCTTCGTTTTCCTCGCGCAGCAGGCTGCAGGTGGCATACACCAGTCTGCCGCCGGGCTGCACGAGGCGCGCGGCGCTTTGCAAAATCTCTTGCTGCTGCTGGGTGAGCGCGGTGACTTGTTCGGGCGACTGGCGCCACTTCATGTCCGGGTTGCGGCGCAGCGTGCCCACGCCAGAGCACGGCGCGTCCACCAGCACGCGGTGCAGCTTGCCTGCGAGGCGACGCACGCGCTGGTCGCTGGCGCCCGAGATGGCGACGGGGTGGATGTTGGATAGCCCGCTGCGCGCCAGCCGTGGAGTGAGCGCCGCGAGGCGCCTGGCCGAGGTGTCAAAGGCATACAGCCGCCCGGTGTTTTTCATCATCGCGCCCAGCGCCAGCGTTTTGCCGCCCGCGCCGGCGCAGTAGTCGGCAACCATTTCGCCGCGCCGCGCGCCCAGCAGCAACGCCAGCAGTTGCGCGCCTTCGTCCTGCACTTCGATGGCACCGCGCTGGAAAGCCTCCAGCCGTGGCAAGAGTGGGCGTCCCGCCAGCCGCAGCCCCCAGGGGGAATGCGGCGTCTCCTGCACCTCTAGCCCCTGCGCGCGCAACTCGGCGGCAATGGCGTTGCGCTTTGCGCAGAGCGTGTTCACGCGCACGTCCAGCGGCGCGTGTCGCAGCAGCGCGGCGGCCAGCTGCCAGAAATCGGCCTGTGGCATGTGCACGCATAGCGCATCCGCCAGCCAGTCGGGCAGGTTGTGACGGTATTCCGGCGCCAGGTCCTGGGCCGAATAGGAAAGTGCCGCTTCGCGCCATGTCCATTCCTGCTGGCTGGTGCACTCGCGCAGCACCTCCAGGCTGCCGCCCCAGCCGAGGATGGCAAGGCGCCGTTGCCTCGCGCCGTGCCCCGTGCGCGCCAGCGATTCAAACAAGCGCAGGCGACGCAGCACGGCATACACCGTCTCGGCAATGACGGCTCTTTCGCGCTGCCCGGCGCGACGCTGACGGAAAAAGTGCGAGAGCGTGGCGTCTGCCGGGCGCGCAAAACGCAGCACCTCGGCCAGTGCGGCGCTGGCGGTGTCAAGCGGGGTGTGGCGCGGCGCAGCAGGAGGGGTTTTTCTGTGGCGGGGATCTGGCATGGCAAGGATTGTTGCATGAGGGATTTTTTGAATACTCCACTGCTTTTCACTCACTTGCCGGCATATATTACCGGCAAAGAAGTGATACTGGCGCTATTTGTCGTTGCCCAGCGCCCAGCTTTGCACTTCAAAGTGGCGCGCGCCGCTGCGGTGCAGTTCGCTGCGATACAGCGCAAAGCGCCGCACAGGAAAGGGAGTGCTGGCCAGCGCGGCGTGCGCCGCCAGCCAGGCACGCAGCGCGTTGGGCGGCGGCAGTGGGCGACGCAGGCGCGCCAGCGTGAGGTGCGGAGTAAAGCGGCGCGCTTCGGGCGGCACGCCGGCGCGCGCCAGTGCCGCTTGCACAGCGGTGTGCAGCGCCTGCAAGCTGCTGTGGCCGCCGCCCTGCCCTGCTTTCTCCTCCTGCACGCCGCACCAGAGTACGGCGCCGCCACCAAAGCTGCCCATGCCGCGCAGACGCAGGCGCAGTGGCGCGGCGCGCACGCCGCCCAGCGCGCGGCAGATGGCGGCACATTGCTCTTCGTCCACTTCGCCGATAAAGCGCAGCGTCAGGTGCCACTGCGCGCACGCCGTCCAGCGCGCTGCCACAGGCAGTGCCGGGCCACTGGCAAGCTGGCGCAGCAGCGCATGGCGCTGCGCTGCGGGCACGGCGGTATATACAACAATCGCTCGCCGCCAGACAAAAAAACAGCCGGCTGCTTGCGCAAGCCGGCTCTTCCCGAAGCAGCGGGCGCGCGTGGGTTATTTCTTGGTGCCGGTGAAGTCCGGCAGCCCCTGCATGGCGCTGGCCATGGCCTGCTGCCATTGGCCAACCCAGGAGGTGTCCGCCAGTCCCTGCATGGAGCCTTGTATGGCTTCAAACAGCCCCTGCATGGGCGCCATTGCGGCTTGCCAGGCGGGCTGCTGCGACTGCTGTGCCTGCTCCAGGGGCGCGGTCAGGCAACCAATGGACTGCAGCACCTGCTGCTGCCATTCGCGCAGCACTTTTTGCGCTTCGGCGGCGGTGCGCGTTTGCGCACTGATGCTCTCTTGTATGGCTTTTTGCAGGTTGTTGAAGAACTGCTGCCACTGCGCCCAGTAGGTATCGCCGGGCAGCTGCGCCATTTGCGACCAGTCGCTGATGCCAGCGAGCGCGGAGGCGGCTTTGCTCTCGCCAGCGGCGTTGCTGTCGAGCAAGCTTTGACCCAGCGCCAGCCACTGGCTGGCGTTTTGCTGCGCCAGCTGCAGCAGCTGCAGGTGCAGCGAGAGGTTGAGCTTGCTCAGGTCAAGGGCAAGGGTTTGGGGAGTGCTCATCGCGTGTATCTCCGAGTAAAGGTGGAGGGAGGAAAAATGCGCCGCTGCCGCCCCCTCTTACAGCCCAGGGTGCGGCAGCGGCGCGGAAAGTGCATCAGCGTTGCAGGACGTATTCGCCCGGCGCGTCGCAGACGATGGGGTAGTTGGTGGCGCCCATTTCTGGCGGGTTGACGGATTTGCCAGAGTGGGCGTTGAGCCACTTGTCCCACGCCACCCACCAAGAGCCTTCGCTGCGCGGGGCGGTTTGCAGCCACTCTTCGGGCGGCAGCGTGACGCCGCCGGCTTCGCGCACGAGCATCTGGTAGTGGCGGCGCGGATGCCCCGGCTCGCTGACGATGCCGGCGTTGTGCCCGCCGCTGGTGAGCACAAAGGTCATTTCGGCGGGGGTGAAGTGGTGGAGCTTATAGACCGAGCGCCAGGGAGCGACGTGGTCAGCGACGGTGCCCACGCAGAAGATGGGCAGGCGCAGGCTGTTGAGCGTAATCGGGCGCCCGTCCACGATGTAGCGGTCCTGGCTGAGGTCGTTGTTCAGGTACATGCTGCGCAGATACTGAATGTGCATCTTCGCGGGCATGCGCGTGGCATCGGCGTTCCAGGCCATGAGGTCGTTGAGCGGGCGGCGCGTGCCGAGCATGTAGTCGTTGATGAGCGGCGACCAGACGAGATCCCACGAGCGCAGCATCTGGAAGGCGCCAGACATCTGCTCGCCGGTCAGATAGCCCTTTTGCTCCATTTGCGACTCGAGGATGGCAAGCTGGCCTTCATCAATGAACAGCGACAGCTCACCGGGTTCGCTGAAATCAGTCTGCGAGGCAAACATCGTCATGCTTGCCAGGCGCTGCAGCTGCCCTTCGCGCGCCAGCGTCGCCGCGCCAATAGACAGCAGCGTGCCGCCCAGGCAGTAGCCGGTGGCGTGGATGGGCTGGCCGGGGACAATGGCGCCTATGGCGTCCAACGCCGCCTGGAAGCCGAGCTTCAGATAGTCGTCCATCGTCAGGTCACGGTCACCCTCGTCCGGGTTTTTCCACGAGATGCTGAACACGGTGTGTCCCTGCTCCACCAGGTACTTGACCATGGAGTTGTCGGGCGAGAGGTCAAGGATGTAGTACTTCATGATCCACGCCGGGATGATGAGCACCGGCTCGGGGCGCACCTTGGCAGTGGTGGGCGAGTACTGGATGAGTTCCATCAGGCGGTTGCGCAGCACCACTTTGCCGGGGGTCACGGCTACGTCGCGCCCGGGGATGAACTTCTCGGTGCCCTCAGGCGGGTCGCCGGAGATTTTGCGGCGCGTGTCGTCCATCATGTATTGCAGCCCGCGCGCCCAGTTGGCGCCGCCTTCCTGCCAGGTGTTTTGCAGCACCACGGGGTTGAAGAAGGGCACGTTGCCGGGCGAGAACACGTCCAACATCTGCCGGGTGCCAAAGCGCATGAGCTCCTGGTTGTGCTTGGAGACGCCGAAGACGTGCTGCGTGGCCTCATCCCACCACTTTTCCTGCAGCAAAAACGCCTGCGCCATGACGTTGAATGGCCACTGCTGCCAGGCGGGGTCAGCAAAGCGCCGGTCGGTGACAGGCTTTTCAATGCTGCCGGGCTTGAACATGCCGCTCATCGCCATGCGGCGCACGTAGCCCATAAATTGCCCGTAGAGCGCGATGGCGTATTGCAGCAGCTGCATCTGGCGCCCGGGGCTGGCGGACAGGTGCGAGGCCCAGTCCATGAGCGCCAGCAGGCTCGTTTGCGGCGACAGCGACATGGACATGCGCGCCAGCGCCGAGTTGGTCATCAGGTCCAGGCGGCGCGCGTCCTCGGCAGAGACGGCGGTGGGCGAAGTTTCAGCTTGTTTTTCAGCCACTTTGGTGTGTTTCCTTGGGTTTGGAAGTTGGAGGTACCGCCGCCGCTGGCGCGCCTTGTGTGCGCGCCCGTGGTGCGCGGTATTTTCCCTCATTTGTGCAGTGCCGCATAGCAAACAGCGGCGTGCTGTGGTAATTACTGGCAAAAGCGCCGCACGCATACTCCCAGTGCTTTGCGTGGTGGTGCGGGCTGCCTGCGCCAGCCCCCCGCACCATCCCCTTCCCCCGCCACTGCATGGGCAAAGAGAGATGTTTTTCCAGGTATCTTGCGCTTGCCCTTTTATATTGCCGGCAATGAAACGAGATATGAGCGGGTATATCAATAGAGGCCGCTTCAATTGCACCTCTGTGTGGATACTTTTCTGCACAAAAAAACGGGCGCAGCCTGTGCGGCTGCGCCCGCGTGCGCCGCCGGCGAGCGGCGGCGTGTGGTTGGCGAATGGTTGTTGTCGTTGGGTTTTGCCTCCTTCGCCCCCTGTTGTCTGGCCTTAGCCTTTGAGCACGGCGACAGTTTCGCGGCAGATGGCGATTTCCTCGTTCGTCGGGATGACGCAGGCGGCCACGCGCGAGGCATCGGTAGAAATCTTCACATTGCCGCCGCGCTGCGCGTTTTTCGCCGCATCCAGCTCAATGCCCAGATAGCCCAGGTATTTGACGATTTGTGCACGCACGCCGGCGGCGTTTTCGCCAATGCCAGCGGTGAACGCGATGGCGTCCACGCCGTTCATGGCCGCCGCATACGCGCCCACGGTGCAGGCCACGCGGTAGCAGAACACCTCAAAGGCGGCTTCGGCGTCTTTGTTGCCTTTGCTGGCCGCTTCTTCCAGGTCGCGGAAGTCGCTGGACAGCCCGCGCGAGAGGCCAAGCACGCCGGACTTCTTGTTGAGCACGTCGATGACGCCGGCGGCGTCCTTGCCAATCTTCTTGCCGAGGAAGTCCACCACGGAGGGGTCCAGGTCGCCCGAGCGCGTGCCCATCACCAGACCCGCCAGCGGCGTCAGCCCCATGCTGGTGTCCACGCACTTGCCGCCCTGCACGGCGCTAATCGAGGCGCCGTTGCCCAGATGACAGACGATGATGCGGCTGTCTTCGAGCTTCAGCCCAAGGAAGCGCGCCAGCTCCTTGGACACAAAGCTGTGCGAGGTGCCGTGGAAGCCGTACTTGCGAATCTTGTACTGCTCGTAGTACTCGATGGGAATGGCGTAGAGATACGCCTTGCGCGGCATGGTCTGGTGGAAGGCGGTGTCAAACACGCCCACCATCGGCACGCCCGGCATGAGCTTGCGGCACACGTCAATGCCAATGAGGTTGGCGGGGTTGTGCAGCGGCGCCAAATCAATGCACTCTTTCACCGCCGCCAGCATTTCATCGGTGACCAATGCGCTGCCGGCGAATTTTTCGCCGCCGTGCACCACGCGGTGGCCGATGGCGTCAATTTCGCTCAGGCTGGCAATGGCGCCCGTCTTGGGGTTGGTGAGCGCGTCCACCACCAGCTGCACCGCTTCGGTGTGTGTGGGCATGGGGGCGTCGCGCGTTTCTTTTTCGGCGCCGGTTTTCTCGTACGACAGGCGCCCGTCAATGCCGATGCGCTCGCACAGCCCTTTGGCCAGTACGGCTTCGCTTTCAGAATCAATGAGCTGGTATTTGAGCGACGAGCTGCCGCAGTTGATGATGAGCACTTTCATGGGTGTTTGCTCCTGTGGTGTGGTGGGAGAGGATTTACTTTTGCGCCTGCGCCTGCACCGCCGTCATGGCAACGACGCCAACGATGTCGTCCGCATAGCAGCCGCGCGAGAGGTCGTTCACGGGCATGGACAAGCCCTGCAGCACGGGGCCGTAGGCGCCCGCCTTGGCCAGGCGCTGCACCAGCTTGTAGCCAATGTTGCCCGCTTCCAGGCTGGGGAACACCAGTGTGTTTGCCTGCCCGGCCACGGGGCTGTCGGGCGCCTTGAGTTCGGCGACTTTGCCCACCAGTGCGGCGTCAAGCTGCAGCTCGCCGTCCACGTCAATACCTGGAAAACGCTCGCGTGCGATTTTCACGGCGTTGGCCACTTTATCCACATCCGGGTGTTTGGCGCTGCCCATCGTGGAGAAAGAAAGCATGGCGACTTTTGCCTTTTTGCCGACAAAGGCTTCAAACGACTCGGCGGACAGGCCGGCAATTTCTGCCAGGCTCTCGGAGTTCAAATTGGGATTGACGGCGCAATCGGCAAACACAAACAGGCCGCCCTCGCCCAGCTCGCAATCGGGCACTTCCATCAGGAAAAAGCCCGACACGCTGCTGATGCCCGGTTTGGTGCGCAGCAGCTGCAGCGCCGGCAGGATGGTGTTGCCCGTGGAGTGGCACGCGCCGGAGACGGCGCCGTCCGCGTCGCCGCATTTGCACATCAGGCAGGCGTAGTGCATATAGTCTTCGAGCATCTTCGCCTTGGCCGATTCGGGTGTCACGCCCTTGGCACCGCGCAGCTCAACGAATTTGTCAATATATTTTTGCTGGTTGGGGTCGTCCAGTGGATTGACAATGGTGATACCGGACAAATCAAAACCCGCGCCGTGTTTGGCGATTTCTTCGGGCGTGCCAATGATGATGAGATTGGCAATACCTTCGTCGCGGATTTTCACCGCCGCCTCATACGTGCGTTTGTCCATGGACTCGGGCAGGACAATGGTTTTTTTGTCCGCGCGGGCACGTTCTTTGATGGTGTCGATAAATGCCATGGCTGGCTGCTCCTTCACTGCTCCGGAGGGTGGAAAACGGCGCAGTATATTTCCCCGGATGGTTTGCCGCGCGGCAATTGCGCTGCACCTTGAGGAGGCTCTACACCCATGCTTCGCAGACTGTTTATGGCTTTGCTGCTTGCTGCCGCTGCCTGTGCGCTGGCCGTGGCGGCGTATGTCGTCTGGTTGCGCGCGCAGCCCGTCCCGCTTCCAGACGGCATCCAACGCGCCAATGGACGCCTGGAACTGACCCGCGTGGATGTGGCGGCGAAATATCCCGGGCGCCTTGCCAGCGTGGACTTTGAAGAAGGTGAGGCGGTGCAGGCCGGGCAGGTGCTTGCCGTGCAGGAAGACGCCGAGCTGCAGGCGCGCCTGGTGCAGGCGAAGGCGCAGGCCGCACGCGCCGCCAGCGAGGGCGCGCGCGCGGGCAGCGGCGCGGCGGCACAGGCGCACAAGGTGGCGCTGGCGCGCCTGGAGTGGCGGCAGGCGAAAAAGCTGCTGGCACAAAAACAGATTTCCCCCGTGGAAGAAGAGCGCCGCCGCCTCGCCCTGGCGGCGGAAGAAGCGGCGCTCAAAGCCGCTGCGGGCGCGCAGCACTCCGCCGCGCACGCCAGCGAGGAAGCCGCTGCCCACATCGCGCTGCTGGACGCCATGCTGGAGGCGCTGCAACTGCGCGCGCCCATTGCCGGGCGCGTGGAATACCGCCTGGCCGAACCCGGCACCATGCTTGCCCCAGGCAGCCGCGTGGCAACGCTGCTGGACGCATCAGACGCCTCGCTGACCGTGTTCTACCCCGCGCCCGTGGCCGCCAGCGTGCGCGTGGGCGACGAGGCACGCATCGTGCTGGCGGGCTGGGGCGGCGCGCTGCCTGCCACCGTGGGCATGGTGGACGCGCAGGCGCAGTTCACGCCCAAATATGTGGAAACGCGCACTGAGCGCGAGCAGCTGATGTACCGCGTCAAGCTCCGCATCCCGCCCGAGGCGGCGCTGGCCTGGGCCGGGCGGCTGAAAGGCGGCGCGCCGGGCGAGGGCTATGTGCGCACCAGCGGCGCCGCGCCGTGGCCGGCAGAGGCGGCTTTGTTGTCCGCACCCAAGGCATCAGACGCCCCCGCCACCTCTGCGCCATGACTGCCCCCGCCGTTGATGTGCAGGCGCTCACGCACCGCTATGGCAGCCAGCTGGCGCTGGATGGCGTGACGCTTGCCCTGCCGCGCGCAGCAAGCATCGCCTTCATCGGGCCGGACGGCGTGGGCAAGTCCACGCTGCTGTCCATCATTGCGGGCGTGCGCCGCATCCAGGGCGGCAACGTGCACGTGCTGGGACTGGATATGGGCAACGGAGCCGCGCGGCACGCGCTGTCTTCGCGCATCGCCTTCATGCCGCAGGGGCTGGGGCAGGGTCTTTACCCCACGCTCAGCGTGCAGGAGAACCTGGACTTTTTCGCGCGCCTGTATGCCCTGCCCGCCGCCGCGCGCCGCCGCACCGAAGAGCGTCTGCTGCGCGCCACAGCGCTGGCGCCCTTTGCCGACAGGCCGGCGGGCAAGCTCTCGGGCGGCATGAAGCAAAAACTCGGCCTGTGCTGCGCGCTGGTGCACGCGCCGGATTTGCTCATCCTGGACGAGCCGACGACGGGCGTGGACCCGCTCTCGCGCCGCCAGTTCTGGGCGCTGGTGGACGCGCTGCGCGCCGCGCGTCCGCACATGACCGTTCTCGTCTCCACCGCCTACATGGACGAGGCGCAGCGCTTTGAGCACCTTGTGGCGATGGACGCCGGGCGCGTACTCGCCACGGGCAGCCCGCAGGAACTCAAGGCGCGCACCGGCAGCAACACGCTGGAAGATGCCTACACCGCGCTGCTGCCTGCGGAAAAGCGCCCCGCCGGCGGGCCGCTGCGCATCGCGCCGTGGCAGAACACGGGCGCCGCGCCCGTGATTGAGGCCGAGCACCTCACGCGGCGCTTTGGGCGCTTTGTCGCCGTGGACGATGTGAGCTTCCGCATCCAGCGCGGAGAAATCTTCGGCTTTCTCGGCAGCAACGGCTGCGGCAAGAGCACGACGATGAAGATGCTCACCGGCCTGCTGGACATCAGCAGCGGCAGCGCAAAGCTGCTGGGCGCGCCCATCCACGCTGGCGACATGGCCACAAGGCAGGCAACCTGCGGCTGCACGCGCGGCTCTACGGGCTGGATGCGGCGCGCGCCGCACGCGCCGTGGAACAGGCTCTGGATGCCTTTGAGCTGCGCGCGCACGCCGCCGCCCTGCCCGCCAGCCTGCCGCTGGGCATACGCCAGCGCCTGCAGCTGGCGGCTGCCTGCTTGCACAGCCCGGAAATCCTCATCCTGGACGAGCCAACCTCGGGCGTGGATCCGGCAGCGCGCGACATGTTCTGGCGCCACCTGGCGCGCCTGTCGCGCGAGGAGGGCGTGACCATCTTCGTGTCCACGCACTTCATGAACGAGGCGGCACGCTGCGACCGCATCTCGCTCATGCACCACGGGCGCGTGCTCGTCGCCGGCCGTCCGCAGGAACTCGCCGATGCACGCGGCGCAGGCAACCTGGAGCGCGCCTTCATCGCCTGGCTGCAGGACGCTGGCGCCGATGATGAAGCGCCAACACATACTCCATCAAAGAACGCTTTGCCGCCGGCTTCTTATACTGGCAACCAGTCAATACCCATTGAAACATCAAGAGACACCAAAAATACTCCAAATCATGATGCTTCATCGCCGGCTTATGTTGCCGGTAACCAGTCAATACCCCATCAATCAACCAGCACGGGCAACTGGCTTGCGCTGGTGTGGGCGTTTGCGCGGCGCGAGGCGCTGGAGCTCGCGCGCGACCGGCTGCGGCTGGTGTTTGCGCTGCTGGGGCCGATGGCGCTGCTGCTCATTGCCGCCTTCAGCATCTCGTTTGACATCCGCTGCGTGCGCTTTGCCGTCATTGACCACGACGCCACGGCCAGCAGCCGCAGCTTCATTGAGCCGTTCCAGGGCGCGCGCATCTTCCAGCAGCTGCCCTCGCCCGCCAGCCGCGAGGAAGGCGAAGACTGGCTGCGCGACGGACGCATCCGGCTGCTCATTGACGTGCCACCCGGCTTCGGGCGCGAACTCGCAGCGGGGCGAAAGACGGAAGTCGCTTTCCTCATTGACGGCGCCGTGCCCTTCACCGCCGCCAGCGTGCGCGCCTACGCCAGCACGATTGCCGCGCAATGGAGCGTGCAGCGCGCCGCACTGGCGCCACTGGCGCTGGACGCTGGGCGCCTCGTGCCCGTCAGCGTGCGCGCCCGCTACGTCTACAACCAGGAGTTCCGCAGCACGCACGCCATCACCCCGGGCGTCATCATGCTGGCAATGATCCTTATACCCACCATGCTCACGGCTCTCGGCGTGGTGCGCGAGCGCGAAATCGGCTCCATCATCAACCTCTACGCCTCGCCCGCCAGCGTGGGGCAATACCTGCTGGGCAAACAGCTGCCCTACGCGGCGCTGGCGTCAATCAGCTTCGTGACGCTGGTGCTGCTGGCCGTCACCGTCGTCGGCGTGCCCCTGCAAGGCAGCGTGCCCGCGCTGCTGGCGGGCGGCGTGCTGTTTGCGCTGGCGGCCACGGCGCTGGGGCTGCTGGTGTCCACGATGGTGCGCTCGCAGGTGGCTGCCATCTTCGGCTGCGCGCTGCTGTGCCTGATTCCCTCGGCCAACTTTTCCGGCCTGCTCTACCCCATCTCCACCCTCAAAGGGGCAAGTGCCGCCATTGGCTACGGCTTTCCCTCCTCGTGGTTCCAGCTCATCAGCCTGGGCGCGTTTTCCAAAGGGCTGGGCGCGGCAGCCTTTGTGCAGCCGTATCTTGTGCTCGGCGCCATGGCGCTGCTGTTCATGGCGCTGGCACGGCTGCTGCTACGCCGCCAGCTTTGAGGGGAGAAAAAAACGATGAAACGCTGGCTGCTGCATGTGGCGCTGCTTACGGCAAAAGAGTGGAGCGCGCTGGCACGCGACGCCGTGCTGGTGGTGCTGATTGCCTTTGCCTTCACTGCTGCCATCGTCACCGTGGCGCACAGCCTGCGCGTGGACGTGGACAACACCTCGATAGCCGTGATTGACGACGACCACTCGCAGCTTTCTGCGCGGCTGCGCGAAGCCATCCTGCCGCCGCGCTTCAAGCGCCCCGTGCTCATCGAGCGCAGCGAAGCCGCGCCGGGCATGGACGCCGGGCGCTACATCTTCATCGTGCAATTTCCGCCGCGCATGGAAGCCGATGCACTCGCCGCTCGCCGCCCCGCCATTCAGGTGCTCGCCGACGCCACCGCCATGACGCAGGCGAGCCTGGGCACCGCGTATCTGGAACAAATCTTCCAGCGCGAGGCCGCCGCCTGGCTGCACGCGCCGCCTGCCGAAAGCCTTCTGCCCGTGCAGGTGCAAAGCCAGCTGCGCTTCAACCCCAACAATGAATCGTCCTGGTTCACCTCGGTGATGCAGATTGCCACCAACATCACCGTGCTGGCCATCATCCTCGTGGGCGCCGCCGTCATTCGCGAGAGGGAACACGGCACCATCGAGCACCTGCTGGTGATGCCCGTGCGCGCCAGCGAAATTGCGTGCGCAAAAATTTTTGCCAATGGCGCCGTCATCTGGGCAGCTGCGCTGCTCTCGCTGCGGCTGGTGGTGCAGGGCTGGCTGGGCGTGCCCGTGGCCGGCTCCTGGTGGCTGTTTGGCACGGCCACGGCGCTGTATCTCTTTTCTGTGACGGCGCTGGGCATGTGGCTGGCCACACTCGCGCCCGCCATGCCGCAATTCGGGCTGCTGGCGGTGCCCGTGTACGCCATCGCCTACCTGCTCTCGGGCGCAGCCACGCCCATTGACTCCATGCCGGACGCCCTGCAGGCCGCAGTGCGCTGGCTGCCCACCACGCAGTTTGTCGCGCTGGCGCAAGCGGTCATCTACCGGGGCGCCAATTGGCGCGCCGTGGCGCCGCAACTGGCGGTGATGAGCATCTCGGGCGCCCTTTTTCTTGCACTCGCGCTGGCGCGCTTTCGCACCATGCTGGCACGACAGGGGTAAAAACATGCCAATACAAGCATATATCCATGCAATAAACACAGCATCACCGGCTTCTTTTGCCTGTGAGCAACATATACCAATCAAAAATAGCTCATGTGTCGGGGCGACCCTTGTGGGCGCCCTGCGGCGTTTGCAACAGGCGACGGGCGGGCACAAGACACGCCTCTCCATGACCCTCTTTTCCGCCCTGCTGCTTGCCGCCTGCGCCAGCGCGCCGGAGACGGCGCCGCCGCCCGCGCCGCCGGAGATTCCCGTCGCGTTTGACGCGCCCGCCGCGCATGTGAACGAAGCGCACGACCTGCGCCAGTGGTGGCGCGCCTGGGGCGATGCGCGCATGAGTGCGCTGATTGAAACGGCGCTGGCCGCCAGCCCGGACATCCATGCGGCTGCTGCGCGCTGGCAGGCGGCGCGCGAAGTAGTGGTGCAGGCGCACTCGGCGCAGCTGCCCACTGTGCTGCTTGGCGCGGGTGTGGACGCCGCCGCCGCGCGGCTGCATGGCGCGGGCGACTGGCGCACCCTCGCCCCGCCCTACTCCAGCGCGCTGGTGCGGCGCCACGGCACGGCGCTTGGCGCGGATGTGGCGCTTGGCGCCACATGGGAGTTTGACGTGTTCGGCAGCCTTTCCGCCACCGAGCGCGCTGCCACGGCCGCCGCCAGCGCCGCCGCAGAAAAGCTGCACGGCGCGCACACCCTGCTGGCCGGCGAGGTCGCCCGCACCTGGCGCCAGGCGCTGGCGCTGCGCCGCCAGCAGCGCACCTTGGAAGAAGGCATTGCCACCGCGCAACAGTTGCTGGGCTACGTGAACGCGCGCTTTGGCGCCGGGCAAGCCAACGCCGCCGATGTGGATACCGCCGCTGCGCGCGTGG
>ONTY01000276.1 GCA_900320815.1 uncultured Pseudomonadota bacterium | reverse complement strand
CAAGCTGCACGTGGTGCTCGGCGCCGGGCTGGAAGTATTTGCGCGCGACAACATGGCTGGCGTCTGCGGCGCCAAGCAGGTAGCCCTGGCTCAGCAGTGCGCGGCGCGCCGCCTCGCAGGTGTGCGCGGCGTCGGCGCCAAAGTGGCGCACGTAGGCGCTGCCGTTGAAGGCTTCGGGCTGGTAGTTGGGCATGGGCTGCTTGGCCGAGGTGTTGACGCAGCCGCCCAGGCCGCCGCCGGCAATAAGGGCAAGCGCGGCCAGCGCGACGGTTGCGGCGCTGGAGTGGCAACGGGAAAAGAGGGCGGGCTGGCGCATTTGGTTTTTTCCTCCTGGATGGAGTGAATGCGGAAAAATGCTGAAAAACGGCGCTCGAGCGCGCGTTAGCGTTTGAGCATGGAAAGTTTGCCGCTTTTGCCGGCCCAGTCGTCGGCGTCGGGCAGGGGGGATTTTTTGCGGGTAATGACGCTGTATTGCGGCATGCGCACCAACTCGGCATTGATGGCGACCATGTGCATTTGGTCTTTGGGCACGTCTTCTTCGGCATAAATGGCTTCTACCGGGCATTCGGGCACGCAGACGGCGCAGTCAATGCACTCATCCGGGTCAATGGCCAGAAAGTTTTCGCCTTCGCGAAAAGCGTCAACGGGACAAACGTCAACGCAGTCGGTGTATTTGCATTGGATGCAGGCTTCGGTGACAACGTGGGTCATGGTGTGAAGGGGGGGGGGAAGTGTGTTTGTGTGTGTTGACCAGAAAAAAATGGCGGCTGTGCCCGCTGCGCGTCAATGGTGCGCCATTCATGCGCCATTCGTGCGCCGCTGGGCATAGTGATTTTAGTCACAGCCTGGTGTGCGCTCTCTGTGGCGCCTTTGCGTGTTGTCTGATACTCCTGAATATATTGTGCCGTTACCCGCGATATATGCGGGCGATGGCCGGTTTATTTGCTGGGTATATGTGGGGCGCCAGCGGGAGTGCGCCCATTTGGGCACACAAGGCGCCTGTGGCGCCTTCCAATGCGGGTGCCACGCCCGCACTCCCACCGTGAACAGAACCATATTTTCCATAGTATCTTATTGTTGCCCGCATAATATGCCGGCATTGAAGAGAATAAAAGGTGAGTATATGTGGCTGCTGACGCTCTGCTCTTGCTTTTCTCTGCTGCCGGGGCAATTTGGGTATGCATGGCTTTTCTGCACACCCTCACCCGCTGGCTGCGGCGCATCGCCGCTCGCCCGGCTCCCATTCCGGACGCGCTGTGGCAGCGCACACTGGCGCACTACTCCTTTTTGCCGCCGGCAGGCAGCGCCGATGCGGCGCGGCTGCAGCGGCTGGCGGCGCACTTTCTGGCAAGCAAAGAGTTCAGTGGCGCGCACGGCCTGCGGGTGCGCGACCACATGGCAGTGGCGGTGGCCGCGCAAGCGTGTCTGCCGCTGCTGCACCTGGGGCCGCCCGATGCACCAGAGCGTGCCCTGGTGTGGTATGGCAACTTTGTGGGCATCGTGCTTTACCCGGGCGCAGCACTGGCGCCACGCCGCCAGCGCGACGGCGCCGGTGTGGTGCACGAGTGGCGCGAGGCGCTGCTGGGCGAGGCGATGCACGGCGGCCCGCTTGTGCTTTCCTGGCCGGCGGTGCAGCGCGCTGGCCTGGCAGAAGATGAGACGCGCAGCGCAGGTTGCGTCGTCATCCACGAGTTCATGCACAAGATGGATATGCGCGCCGCCGGCACTGCGGATGGCGCCCCACCGCTGCCCGATGGCTTTATGGGTGCGGCGCGCCCGCGCGAAGCTGCCCGGCTGTGGCAGCGCATCTGGAGCGATGCCTACGCCGCGCATCGCCAGCAGTGCACGCTGGCCGAGCGTTTTGGCGGTGCGCCGCCCTGGCTTGACACCTACGCCGCCAAATCGCCTGCCGAGTTTTTTGCCACCGCGTGCGAGGCGCATTTTGTGCAGCCCGCGCGCTTTGCCGAGGAGTTTCCCAGCCTCGCGACGGCGCTGCGCGCTTTTTTCCGCCAAAGCGCACCTTAAGGCGCTGTGCGCCGTATTATTCGCGGCATACCATATACACGGCATATGCGCTACAAATCCTCTTTCGTCGAACACCGCCCCATCCTCAGCGATGCGGACAAAGTGCTGCTGCACGGCCTGGCGCTGCAAATGCCGCTGGCACAGCTGAAAAACGACGCCTATCGCTATGGCAGCGCCGCCGAGGATTTTGTCTGGGTCAACGCCATCATTGAAGGCTGCGCCTACACCCGCGCCGAGGCCAGCGCGCTGCTGCGGCGCGGCATCACCGCCGCGCACCGTTTTACCGATGCCCTCATCCTGCTGAACTTGCGCCGTGCCTTTGAATACGCCATGCAGGCGCACAGCACCACGCGGCTGGATATTGACTGGCTGTGCACGCTGCACAAGATAATTTCACACGATTTGCTGCCCGCCGTGCAGCAAGGCTGCGTGCGCACGACTGCGGTGGCGATTGGCGCTTCAAACTACAAGCCGCTTTCCAGCGCCGCGCGGCTGGGCGCCGAGTTGCAATTCATCATGCCAGAGGCGACAAAATATACCGACCCTTTTGAGCGCGCCATTTATTTGCACTGCAAT
>ONTY01000149.1 GCA_900320815.1 uncultured Pseudomonadota bacterium | reverse complement strand
GGGCAGCGCATCAGCGCCGAAGTGCTGCGCGGGCAGCGCGCAGGTTACGGCGAGGAGATTTTGCCGGCACTGTCGGCAAAATTGGTGCGCGAATATGGTGCCAGCTTTGGCTTGCGGAGTTTTCGCAGCGATTCCTGCGACTTGATTGATGATTATTTGGAAACCTGCGCTGAAATGGGCAAGGCGCCTGATAAACCAGCCAGCGGCAACATTGGCGCGCGCATCAGCCCCATCGCGCACGGCGCCGGTCTCGCCGCCGCTGAACGTGAAGGCAAGTCCTTCAACCAATGGCTGGAAGCCTTGATTGTGGAAAAAACCGGCGTCGCGCTGGCGTAAAACACTCATAGCCGCTCCAGCCACTGGCTGCGCGCCAGGCGGCTGCGCGGCGCTGGCGCCACTGGCGCGGATTTGATTTTGTAGGGGCGTGATTCATCACGCCCTTTGTGGGCGCGGCGGCAGCGGCGTGCGCCTTGTGTATCCAGCGGCTCATTCCTCACGCCGCGCCGCTTTTCAAAGCGGTTTTTGGCGGGGTTGTAGACCTCACTCACCAGCCCCGCAAAGTAAAACCGCCCAAGCTGCGCGGAAAAGTGCGTGAGGCGCTCCCAGCCCACAAGCTGCACCGCGAGGCGGTTGTCCTGCGTATCCACGCCGCAGGTGATGCATTCCACGCCGCGCGCAGCGAACGTCTACGAACAAAAAACGCCCGCTCCGCCGATGAAAAAAAACACCGCCGCGAACAGATACGAACAGCGGCGCACAAAAAACTGGTCGGAACGGCGAGATTCGAACTCGCGACCCCCTGCTCCCAAAGCAGATGCGCTACCAGGCTGCGCTACGTTCCGAGAGGGCGAAGGGCGCGCATTCTAGCGGCGCCACAGCGCATTTTTAGAATTCCCGCCATGCCTTCTGATGACTTGTTCGCACACGAGCCACCCCCAGCGCCGCTGGCCGAAGCGCTGCGCCCCACCACGCTTGATGAAGTTGCCGGCCAGCGCCATTTGCTTGCGCCGGGCGCACCGCTGCGGCTGGCGTTTGAGAGCGGCGCGCCGTATTCCATGATTTTCTGGGGGCCGCCGGGCGTGGGCAAGACGACGCTGGCGCGCCTGATGGCGAGTGCGTTTGAGTGCGAGTTTGTCGCACTCTCGGCGGTGTTTGCGGGCGTGAAGGATGTGCGCGAGGCAATGTGCACGGCGGAAAAGGTGCGCGCCGCCGGGCGGCGCACCATCGTCTTCATTGACGAGATTCACCGCTTCAACAAGGCGCAGCAGGACGCGCTGCTGCCCTATGTGGAAAGCGGGCTGATCACTTTCATCGGCGCCACCACGGAAAACCCGTCGTTTGAAATCAACTCGGCACTGCTCTCGCGCGCGCAGCTCTACGTGCTGCGCCCGCTTGCCGAGGAGGATTTGCGCCAGCTCGCGGAGCGCGCGCAGGAGAAGGCGCTGGGCGGGCTGGAGTTTGACGAGGAGGCCATAAGCGCCCTCGTGCGCTTTGCCGATGGCGATGCGCGCCGCCTGCTCGGCGCCTTGGAACGCTGCCACACAGCAGCGCGCGCGGCTGGCGTGCAGCGCGTGGACGCGCAGCTTGCCAGCAGCGCGCTGTCCGCTGGCGCGCGGCGCTTTGACAAGGGCGGCGATGATTTCTATGACCAGATTTCGGCGCTGCACAAGTCGGTGCGCGGCTCGCATCCAGACGCGGCGCTCTACTGGTTCACGCGCATGCTCGACGGCGGCGCCGACCCGCGTTACCTCGCGCGCCGCGTGCTACGCATGGCGTGGGAAGACATTGGCCTGGCCGATCCGCGCGCCGCGCGCATCGCGCTGGACGCAGCGCAAACGTACGAGCGCCTTGGCAGCCCGGAGGGGGAACTGGCGCTGGCGCAGGCCGTCATCTACATGGCGGTGGCGCCCAAGAGCAATGCCGGTTACATGGCCTACAACCAGGCGCGCGCCTTTGTGCGCGGCGATGGCAGCCGCGAAGTGCCCATCCACCTGCGCAACGCGCCCACGAAGCTGATGAAGGAACTTGGCTACGGACGCACCTACCGCTACGCGCACGACGAGCCAAACGCCTACGCCGCCGGCGAGTGCTACCTGCCCGATGGCATGGCCGAACCCGGCTGGTACCGCCCCGTGCCGCGTGGGCTGGAAATCAAGATTGCCGAAAAACTCGCCCTGCTGCGCCAGTGGGACGAAGCCGCACGCGCAACAAACACTCCGAACTCACACTGATACCCCAGCCACCTGCCCCGCCTTTTCATCTGCCCTGCTGCACGTGCAAACTTGAAACTGCTATTCCTGTTTTCTAGGCACAGGTCTGGAGTTGTATTTTTGATGGTATATGGCTTATTGCCCGCATATATCCAGTGTAATCATCTCAATAGATATGGAGTATTTATAAAGCCATTCACTGCACCCTACTCTTCTGCAGTCTATGCAGCGGTGCAAGCCGTGCCTCTTCGTATACTACTCATATTGACGATGGATTACCCGCATATTTCGCCGGTAAATATGCGATACCCATCTCAAACACCTCTATCCCATGCTGCACTCTACGCGCCAGTGTGCGCGTGCAGCCTCCTGCGCCAGCGCGCCGAGCATGGGCGGCAGCGCCTCGCGCAGCGCATCCGCCAACGTATGCGGCGGGTTGATGACGAACATGCCGCTGCCCGCCAGCCCGCCGCCAGGCGCGCTGCTGGCCGCCGCACCGGTGTGCAGCAGCGCGTGCAGCCAGCCGCGCTGCGCCTGGTTTGCCAGCGTGCGCAGGCGCCTGGGCAACTCGTGCGCCTCGCGCCGCGCGATGATGGGGTGCCAGATGAGATATACGCCGCTGGCAAAGCGCCGCAGCGCGTCGCCGATGGCGCCCTGCACGCGCGCATAGTCGCTCTTGATTTCATAGCTTGGGTCGATAAGCACGAGTGCACGCCGCGAGTCGCCCGCTGCCGCCGGCGGGGGCAGCAGGCGTTTGAGCGCCGCAAAACCGTCGCTGCATTGCACGCGCACGCGCCGCCCGGCGCGCAGTTGCGCCACATGTGCAGCCAGTAGTGGCGCATCGCTGGGGTGCAGTTCAAACAGGTGCAGGCGGTCGTGCACGGCGCGGCGCGGCACGCTGTCCATGAGCGAGAAAAGCAGCAGCGGCGAGCCGGGATAGGTGCGCCACGCGCCTGCCTTCGCATTGAAGCTGGCCACAGCGTCCAGATACGCCTGCAGCGCCGCCGGCAGCCGCTGCTCCCCCGCCAGCGCCTGCAGGCGTGCGATGCCGCGCGCAGCTTCATCTGATTTCGCCGCATCGGCGCCATGCAGCCGGTAGATTCCAGCGCCCGCATGCGTGTCAATGAGCTGCAGCGGCGCAGGTTTTTGCATCAGATGCCGCGTGCAAGCCAGCAGCGTGAGGTGTTTGAGTGCATCGGCGTGGTTGCCGGCATGAAAGGCGTGGCGATAACTGAACATGGGGCGCGCATGGTAGCGGCGCTGCCTTGCTGCCACCGCTACAATCGCGAGCTTTTTTGCAGCGCACGCTGCCCCGCAGCAAAACGGCGCCTGGCGCCGCGCCCCGCCTAAGAGGCTCCCACCCCAAGAAGGAGCACCGAACGCGGCAAAAGGGCAGCCCACTCTTTTTTCTTTCCCCAAAAAGGAAAACAGCCATGAAAACTTTCAGCGCCAAACCCGCTGACGTGGTGCACGAGTGGTTTGTGATTGACGCCACCGGCAAGGTGCTCGGACGGGTCGCCAGCGAAGTGGCCCGCCGTCTGCGCGGCAAGCACAAGCCCATCTACACCCCCCACGTCGATACGGGCGACTGCATCATCGTCATCAACGCCGCGCGCCTGCGCGTGACCGGCGCCAAGGAAACCGGCAAAAAGTATTACCGCCACACGGGCTACCCTGGCGGTCTGCGCGAGACCACCTTCCGCGACATGCAGGCGCGCCACCCCGGTCGCGCCCTGGAAAAAGCCGTGCGCGGCATGCTGCCCAAGGGGCCACTCGGCTACGCCATGCTGCGCAAGCTGCACGTCTACGGCGGCGCGGAGCACCCGCACGCCGCGCAACAGCCCAAGGTGCTGGAAATCTAAGGAGCCTGACAAATGATTGGTGATTGGAACAACGGCACGGGTCGGCGCAAAACCAGCGTGGCGCGCGTGTTTCTGAAAAAAGGCTCTGGGAAATTCACGGTCAATGGCAAGCCCATTGAAGAGTTTTTTGGCCGCCAGACCTCCATCATGATTGCGCGCCAACCCCTGGTGCTCACGGAAAACCTGGAAACGTTTGACATCAAGGTCAACGTGCGCGGCGGCGGCGAAAGCGGCCAGGCCGGTGCAGTGCGCCACGGTGTCACGCGCGCCCTCATTGACTACGACAGCACGCTCAAACCCGCGCTCAGCGCCGCCGGCTACGTCACGCGCGACGCGCGCGAAGTGGAGCGCAAGAAGGTCGGCCTGCACTCCGCACGCCGGCGCAAGCAGTTCAGCAAACGCTAACCAGCAGCGGCTGCCCCCGCACTCACACGCCGCGCGCCCTACGGGGGGTGCGGCTTTTTTTGTGCCTGCGTGGTAAAAGCTCCACTTGTTCCGTGAAAGGCAAAAGGAAAAGCTCCATGTTGGGAATAAAAAAACCCGGCGTCCCGCACAGCATCATCAGCTCAGGCATGACCGTGGGCGGCCCGTGCGCCTTCACCGGCAGTCTGCACATCGACGGCGACGTGCATGGCGACATCATCGCCAGCGGCGGCGAAGCCAGCATCCTCACCATCAGCGAACACGCCACCGTCAATGGCGCTGTGAGCGCCGGACGCGTCGTCAAGCCGGCTGGGCCGGGGCCTGGGATCGGTCCGGCGGGCGCTGAGCACACGGCGGCGCGCGGACTCG
>ONTY01000004.1 GCA_900320815.1 uncultured Pseudomonadota bacterium | reverse complement strand
CGCTGGCATGTGTCCATCTTCCATATACCGATGTTTTCGGATGGGCAATCATCGGCTGAAATGCGTGAAACACCCATTCTACAGCCATTTCCGTGCCGCACAAGGTGCGTTTCCGAGTGTTCCGTGGTCGAACCAACCTAACAGAATTTATCCGCACCCCCGCCAAGTTATCCATAAACGAATATGTTGTATATGGAATCACGAGCCATCGTTTCTTTGCGCCAATACCAATGCAATCATATCCATACAATGGAACAGGGAAAACTCCCTTTGGCAGCAAAGCGTTATGGATATTGCCTTGTACTATACTATCCTCTTTATGCCGTTCACAGAATTCATCATTATCATCAGTTACCCTTGCCTTAAATTGATTTCTAACTTTATTAATCAATGCTGTATATTTAATAGCCCATATAATGCGCTGATTTTTCTCACTTTCCGTCATGTTCTCATTGCCAATCGGCAGTGATCTACTATCTGAATAATATGCATCCCGCAGAGCCTCATCTATTGAGACAGTAAATTCCTTCGCTAAATCTAGAATCAAATCACCCTTATCTGTAGTATGTCTCTCCGTGGAATCACCTGTCTCCTTATATGACTTCAAATTCTCACCTCGAAATATCCATCCGCCTTCCTGATCAAACCATCTTTTGAGCTTACAATACGGCATTTCGAAATCAAAGCTATTCACTTTGACACAAATCTCCCTGTCTTCCTTATTTTGTTGCGTCTCCATTTGATTATCCTTTTCCTGCTAAGGCACACCATGCAAGGCGGCGATGTATCGTGGCGCACTTGAATCTAACTCCACTATCGGCATAGCTTCAAGGGCATATAAAACCTCTCCTTGTGCCCTACTATAGGCTGTGAGAATGGCCTTAACCGAAGCACAAGGAGAGGCAAGCGCGTTTGCGCTTCCTCTGCACAGTGCCGTCGGTTTAGAACTTCTCACATTCATAGTAGCGACTCGCATGCAGATTTGCATTGCAAATCGATTTCGCCGCGTTCTTTCTCCCGAAAGACGCGACATCGTTTTACTGCATTGGTGTTTTACCTTTCATTTCCAGTTTTACGATTTGAGATTGTTGTTACAGCGCGTAACCGCCGCGTTAGCGGGGAGAGCGCGGTGCGCTCTCCAAGCCGAGCGGACGCGAGAGCCGAGCGATTTCGTCATATCCCCCGAGCGAAGCGAGCGCTTACAGCGTCTCAATGAGGGGTGCGGTGAGGCCGGTGTACTTCGCAATGGTTCCCACGCATTGGGCAGTCATGAGGATACAACCTCCTCGACTGTCAAACCAGTAGCCTTTGCAATTTGTTCAACGGCAAGATTCATTGCCTTAAGGTTGTGGGCTGTCTGAAGAAGCTTTTCCTTGCCTTCGCGCAGACCGGCTTCCTTACCTTTTGCTTCGCCATCCTTAAGTCCAGCCTTGTAGCTGCGTTCGGGCGCAGAGGCAAGAGTTTTGGCGACGCGCACGGCGTCCCAGAAGAGATCGTACCCCATCAACTGTTCCCGCGTGTAGGCCGACTCCTCGACAAGTTTCACGGCCTGGCTGATTTCGCTCGACTCCATGAACTCGTCCGGGACTTGTTCGGTGGTCTTGTCTATCTCGGTCAAGAAGCGAAGCCACAACACCGCCATCTTGCGCTCCGCGATGCTCTGCGGCTTGAACTTCGGCAGTTCCACGAACACGATGTGGAAGCCCTCAATCAACCTGTCCGTGTATTTTTCGTGTACGACCTTGTAATGGTGTATGAACTCCGGCACGTCCTTCTCGAAAACGGCATCCACAAGGTTAAGGGAATAAACCGGACGAAGCAGAGAGAAATCCTCTGCGTGTTCCAACTGATCCACATACACCTTCGCGGAATTGAAAAGCGCCCTGTCCTTGAAATCGGCAGTCCAGCACATCTGCATCTCGACGATGAACTTGCGCCCGTCCTTTGTCTTGCAGAACACATCGACAATGCTGTTCTTGCCGATGGACGTGCGCGGCACCCGCTCCGGAGACATGTATTCAATGTCGGCAATCTCCTCCCCAGCCGGAAGCGGCAAGAGGGAGTTCAGGAGACTGGCAACAAGATTCGGGTGTTCGCCGAACACCTTCTTGAAGGTCAAGTCCGCCTTTGGATCAAGGTATTTTGCCATGTCTTTTGTCCTAGTTCTCCGTTCAAGGGCATAGTACCCCTATCGAAGAACATGTGCATTTTAGCACATTTGAGGGGAAAATACAAGCGGGCGGCGACTTTTCAAAAAGCGGAAAGTGACAAAATGCCGCGATTTCCAACGTGGTTATTGTACCTTTATGTGGCAACGGCATCGGCGAGGAGCGCGGCGATTTCGGAGTTGGGGAGGGAGAAGCGGGTGCGAGCGGCGACGAGGGCGGCGACGGATCGACGGGCGGCTGAAGGTCAAAGAACTTCCATCCAGCCTGCAGGTACGAGAGCCGCTTGGGGTTCATAATCACGCCGGATTGCGTATTGAGCGAGGTTGGCGCGTAGATGATCGCGCCGTTTGCTTGAGGCAGATTCTGCAACAACTTGTTGCAAAGTCTGTACGGTGGAATACAAGCAGTAAAAATCTCAGGATTCACGAATACGACTGCTTGCAGTGCTGCAAATTGTCTTGTGACGGACTTGCGCCCGCCATTTCTCTTTACTGGGTTGTCATGCATCCTTTCATTTCCAGTTTTACGATAGAGATTGGATATCGGCGACAGGCTCCAGCACACGAATCATCTGATCGTACTTTACGCCATCACCTTTGTCGTAACGTTCATTCCACGACTTGAAGCCTCTATCTTTGTAGAAATCAAGAAGCTTTGGGCGATCCGCCTCACGCTCCACCAGCACCAATTTTATCGTCTGCGCGGAACGCAACTTCTCGAGAGCGAGTTCCAACAAGGCCTTTCCTTCAATCCTGGCATCTTCTTCTATGGCGAAGTTCTTGCCTATTTGGGCAATAAGGTATATGGCCGCCGGGTTTTCGGTGACGCAGAGCATACCATCACCCATCCTGTCCTCCGTCCCCGCGCCGCATCCTCTCGATCGCCTCGCGCTGGCGACGCATGGCGATGCGCGGCTGCGGACCGTTGATGCGCGGGTAGTCGCCTCGTTCAATGGCCGATGGCCTTGCGTTCGGCGGGCGTTATTGCGCCGTCCTTGACCTGCTTGTCTAAGTAGCTCTTGAGCGCGGCCGCGGACTTCGCGCAGAAGTCGTCGCTCTCCTCCTTCGTGCAGAGTCCCTTCTCCGCGCGCTTGCGCGAACGCGCCATCGCCTTCTCCGCCCCTGAGATCGCCCGCTTCACAGCGACCGGCACGCGCGGCTGACCGAAGTCCGCCGCGATGCGCCGCAGCTCGGACTCAGGGAAGATGGAGAGGGGATAGGTAGTCGTTAGTCGGCAGTCGTTAGTCGTTAGTCGACAGTCGTTCGTGACAACACCCTCGACCAGCGTGACCTCCTTCTGGGTGAGCTTGACGGGCCATCCCGCGACGACGTTCCCGGCATGGTTGGTATAACCGCCCTCCGCGAACGCGGATATCGCGCAGAGAAGAATCGTCGATACTATTACTTTTCGCATCACTTGCCTCCACTTTCAATGATCACTGAGTCGCATTTCCCGCAAATGCCGTCAAGTCTTCCATTGGCCATTATTATCTCCGGCAACCTGAAAGCGCACCACTGCGGCAGGGTCAAGACGTCATTTTCGTATCCTACCGCGCCTTCCATTCTTTAAGAAAGGCGTCGAACTTTCGACGCAGGTATAAAATCGGCTTTTTAGGCTTCATATTCGCATATTATACCATAGAATGATGCAGGAAAGCAGCGAAAGCCCATTTTTATGGGCGCGCCTCCAGCGCGGCTCATGGCACCATTGCCAGCGACTTCGCAATCTCCTTCCGGTCGCGGGTGGTGCAGGAAGTGACGCATCCGCCTTCCTATCCTCGACCTGCGGATGCCGGGGCGACGGGGAGGGAGAGGGTGAAGACGCATCCGCGCGGGGAATTGGCGCGCACCGCAAGGTCCCCGCCCATCGCGCGGGCGAACTCGCGCGAGGTGCAGAGCCCTATGCCGAAGCCGCCCTTCCCGGACTCCAGCACGGTCTTCGCGCGGTAGTACCTGTCGAACGCGCGGCGCATCTGCCGCGGAGTCATCCCCTGCCCTTCGTCAATGAACTCGGCCTTCACGAACCTCCCCTCGGCAAAGAATCTTACGCGCACCGGACCATACGGCGCGGCGTACTTGAGGTCGTTGCCGAGCAGGTTCCACATCATCTGCACGGTCATCGTCTCGTCGGCAAGCACGTTCGGAAGCTCCCCCTCCGCCTCGACCGGCACGTCGTTCCCCCCGAAAAGGTCGCGGTAGTCGTCCCTGAAGAGCGCATACGCCTCGTC
Organism: uncultured Pseudomonadota bacterium; assembly: GCA_900320815.1. Classification (GTDB taxonomy): domain Bacteria; phylum Pseudomonadota; class Gammaproteobacteria; order Burkholderiales; family Burkholderiaceae_C; genus Ottowia. The sequence goes on along the minus strand of ONTY01000004.1, from coordinate 11,163 downwards.
GTACGCCCTCATGACGTCGAACGCGGAAAGCTGCGGATCGCGGCGCCTCCCGCCGAGGCGCATGAAGTCCTTGATGTTCTCGACGATCCGGACGAGGCGTTCGTTCAGCGCCTTCGCGTCCGCGTCGCAGCGTCCGATGGACATCCTCATCCCGACGAGCGGCGTCGTGAGGTCATGCGCCGTCGCCGCGAGGAAGTCGTCGCGCGCGCGGACGTAGTCCACGAAATACCTGATTCCGACGACAGTCATCCCCACGAGGACTATCAGGAAGAGAGAGCCGAACGACAGGAACATCGTGCGGTAGTCCCTTTCGCGCACAAGGGGCGTCTGCGTATAGGCGACGCCCTTTCCCCCGTCGTACCACACCCAGGCGAAGCCCTTCGGCCAGATCGGGACATAGCCCCATCTGCCAGGGGCCATCTTTCCCGCGGAGGAGCCCTTCCACACCTCCGGGAGCGACTCCTCGCGCATGTACCGCCCGTCGTCCGGATTCTGCCGGAGCTCCTGTGCGACCTCGCGGTATTCGGACCTTACCCTGTTCCTCTCCGCCTTCTCTATCTCAGGAACCCTGTCGACGAAGAAGTACACGCTGAGCGCGCAGACCACGGCCGTGGGCAGGCTCAGCGCTGCGACGCTGCGCAGTAGCTTCCAGTCAAGCCCGCGCATCTCACAGCCCCATCAGTCCACGTGCGCGCGCGAACTGCGCGGAGAGGTCGATCTTGCGGCATCCATCGACGTATCCGCCAGCGCGCAGGTTCTCCAGAAAACGCTGCTCCCAGTGCTCGCGCTGGCCTTCGGCCTCCACGCTGGCCAAGGCGCGCGCCACGCGGCGGAAGATGTCCTCGGCGCTCCTCTCGCCACTCTTGCAATACTTTTCGCTGATGACGTCTTCGCTGATGCGCTGCGGCAGCAGATGCTGGGCTTGACTTGGCATAACGGCTTCCATATTCCTTGTGTGTGGCAGAACCCCCTGACTTTGAAGGGGCAGAAACACGAAGCCGCAGCACCCGGCTGGCGGTGCGCTGCGGCGGCAAAAGCGGGCGATTGTGCCCGCCCTTCGTCCGCACCAAGGCTGGCGCAGGCAGCGCAGAAATGGCGCCCAGCAAGGCTTAGCCGCTCCGTTTTACGGAGTAGCAGGACGCCATTGACCGCGCATTTGCCCAGCGTTTGGCGGCGCAGCCGCTGTGGCAGGCTTCGCAACCGTGCAATGCCTTGTGCAGCGTGCCGCTGCGGCTCATTGCGCCGCCCCGCAACGCAGGCGCAGCGCGCGCTCCATGTTTGGGAGTAAAAAACGTGCGAAATGCTCCCGCCCTGCCCCGGCACTGCCGTCCCGCTTCGCTGGGGCACCTGCTGCAAGGCAGCGGCTCTAAAATCCGCTGCTGCCTTGCAGCAGAGCGCCGCAAGGTTTGCTCGCATTTTTTATGACCAAATTTGTTTTTGTCACGGGCGGCGTAGTTTCATCGCTTGGTAAAGGCGTCGCCGCCGCATCGCTCGCCGCCATTCTTGAATCACGCGGCCTGAAAGTCACCCTCATCAAGCTGGACCCATATATCAACGTGGACCCGGGCACCATGAGTCCATTCCAGCACGGTGAAGTTTTTGTGACCGACGACGGCGCCGAAACCGACCTGGACCTCGGGCATTATGAGCGATTCATTGAAACGCGCATGCGCCAGGCCAACAATTTCACCACCGGGCGCATTTACAAAAGCGTCATAGAAAAAGAGCGGCGCGGCGACTATCTCGGCAAAACCGTGCAGGTGATTCCGCACATCACCAACGAAATCCAGGAGTTTATCCGCCGTGGCGCCGATGACAGCGTGCAAGTCGCCATCTGCGAAATCGGCGGCACCGTGGGCGACATTGAATCGCTGCCCTTTCTGGAAGCCGTGCGCCAGCTCAGCCTCAAACTCGGCGCGCACAACAGCGCCTTTGTGCACCTAAGCTACCTGCCCTGGATTGCCGCCGCCGGCGAACTCAAAACCAAACCCACGCAGCACACCGTGCAGAAACTGCGCGAAATCGGCATCCAGCCCGACGCGCTGCTGTGCCGTGCCGACCGCCCCATCCCGCAGGAAGAAAAGGAGAAAATCTCGCTTTTCACCAATGTTCCGCTCTGGGGCGTGATTTCCATGCCCGACGTGGACACCATCTACAAAGTCCCCCGCCTGCTGCACGAACAGGGGCTGGACGGCATGATGTGCGACAAACTCGGCCTGCACACCCCACCCGCCAATCTGCGCCGCTGGGACACACTCGTCGATAAACTCGCGCACCCGCAGGGCAGCGTGCGCATTGCCATGGTCGGCAAATATGTGGAGCTGACCGACAGCTACAAATCCGTCAACGAGGCGCTGCGCCACGCCGGACTGCACAACAGCGTGCACGTGGATATTGACCATATTGATTCGGAAACCCTGGAAGATGGCAACTGCGCCACGCGCCTGGCGCGCTATGACGGCATTCTCGTGCCCGGCGGTTTTGGCACGCGCGGCGTAGAGGGCAAAATCTGCACCGCGCGTTTTGCGCGCGAGCACAAAACGCCGTATCTCGGCATTTGCCTTGGCATGCAGGTCACCACCATTGAATATGCGCGCCACATGGCAGGCATGGAAAAAGCCAACAGCACCGAATTTGACCCCGCCACGCCTGAACCCGTCATCGCCCTGATTGAAGAATGGCAGAGCGCCGACGGCAATATCCACACGCGCAGCGAACACTCTGACAAAGGCGGCACCATGCGCCTTGGCGCGCAAACCTCCGACGTGCAGCCCGGCACGCTTGCGCACAGCATTTATGGCGCCACCGTCACCGAGCGCCACCGCCACCGCTACGAAGCCAACCCCGCGTATCTGGACAAACTGCGCGCCGCTGGCCTGGTCATTTCCGCCCTCACGCAGCGCGAGCAACTCACCGAAATCATTGAACTGCCGCCAAGCGTGCACCCCTGGTTTATCGGCGTGCAATTTCACCCTGAATTCAAAAGCACCCCCTGGGCTGGGCACCCGCTGTTCAACGCCTTCATTGCCGCCGCCATGCAGCGCGCGGCGGCCAGAAAACCATGAAACTTTGCAGCTTTTCTGTCGGTCTGGAGCACCCGCTCTTTCTCATTGCCGGCCCGTGTGTGGTGGAATCTGAGCAATTACAAATGGACGCCGCCGGGCAATTGAAAGACATCACCGCCGCCCTCGGCATGCCATTCATATTCAAAAGCAGCTACGACAAAGCCAACCGCACCAGCGGCGCCAGCTTTCGCGGCCCCGGCATGGCGCGCGGGCTGGAAATTCTCGCCAAAGTAAAAAAGGACATTGGCGTGCCCGTGCTCACCGACGTGCATACACCAGACGAAGTGCCGCACGCCGCCGCTGTGGTCGACGTACTGCAAACCCCTGCCTTCCTGTGCCGCCAGACCGATTTCATCCGCGCCGTGGCGCAAAGCGGAAAACCCACCAATATCAAAAAGGGGCAGTTTCTCGCGCCGCACGACATGAGAAACGTTGTCGAGAAAGCGCGTGCCGCCGCATGCGAAAAAGGCTTGCCCGAAGATAATTTCATGGTATGCGAGCGCGGAGCGAGTTTCGGCTACAACAACCTGGTCAGCGACATGCGCGCGCTCGCCATCATGCGCGAATGCGGCGCCCCCGTCGTGTTTGACGCCACACACAGCGTGCAACTGCCCGGCGGCCAAGGCGCCAGCAGCGGCGGCCAGCGCGACATGGTGCCCGTGCTCGCGCGCGCAGCTGTTGCCGCCGGTATTGCCGGCATATTCATGGAAACACATCCAAACCCGGATAAAGCCCTTTCTGACGGCCCCAACAGCGTGCCCCTCAAACACATGCGTGCGCTGCTGGAGGCGCTGCTGGAACTGGACGCCGCCGTCAAACGACGCGGCTTTCTGGAAAATCATTTTGGCGTCTGAAGCAGCAACAGTCGCCCCCACTGCCTGATGCCAAAATGACGGAAAAGCAGAAGTTTGAAAAACTGCTCCAGAGTTTTGCAGCAACTCTGCAGACGCATCTCTGCGACAGCAATGGGAAGTGGTCAATCAAAAGCTTCATTGATATTTACAGAAATATCTACACCATCTCCGCCGACACAAAGCACGGCGCCTATTTCATCCACCGGGACAGCGCCAAAAACATCCAGTTTCCCTACAGCAGCTATCAGGGGCACTATTGCCTCGGCATCATCTACGACCGCGCCTCCCCTGCCGGCATTGATGAAACGAAAATCCACGCGCTGGCGCAGCTCCAGTCCATCGCTTCCGTCATTGAAAACTTCCAGATTTTTGCCGTAGAAAAATGGAAGATAGCCAGTGACAGTAGCGGCAGCGGCAACACGGCCAACTTTGGCAGCATCAAAAACATTGAGGACATCATCAATGGCCGGGGAATGTTTTCACGCCTGGGGGAAGCCTGGTTTGATGATTACTGGATGAACTACCGGAAAATACAGGCTTTGCAGCCTGACGGAAGCTACCGCCCCATCAGCAACCTGCGTGATTTCGTTGCCTATCGCAAAGGCAATCCAGACCTGGTTGTCGGGCAGGACAGCTCTGACGGGAGGCACAGTTGAAAATCATCGTTCCCCCGATCAAATCCCAGGGCATCAAGACCAAACTTGTGCCGCATATCGCCCAGTGCGTCCCTGCTGGCTTTTGCGGCACGTGGATAGAACCTTTCATGGGCACAGGCGCAGTAGCGTTCAACCTCGCCCCGAGGAAGGCTTTGCTGTGCGACAGCAACCCGCATCTTGTCCGCTTTTATCAATCGCTCGCAGACAAAAGCATCTCCGCCGCCATCGTACAGGAATATCTGGAGCATGAAGGCGCGTTGTTGCTGGCGCGCGGCGGGCAACATTACTATGACATCCGCGAGCGCTTCAACCGCCTGGCTGACCCGCTTGATTTTCTGTTTCTCAACCGCGCCGGCTTCAACGGCATGATGCGTTTCAACCGGCGTGGCGAGTTCAACATCCCGTTCTGCCGCAAACCAGCGCGCTTTGCCCAAGCATATATCACGAAAATTGTCAACCAGGTGCGCACCGTTTCCCAAATCATTGACGTGCGGGAATTCCGTTTCCAGTGCCAGGATTTTGAGCAAACCCTTCAAATGGCCAAGCCCGGCGACATGATATACTGCGACCCGCCGTACATTGGCCGCCATGTTGATTATTTCAACTCCTGGACAGAGCACGACGAGCGTCGCCTGCACGCGCTGTTGGCTGCCAGCCCTGCGCGCTTCATCCTGTCCACATGGCATCACAACTGCTACCGCAGCAATGAATACATTGATACGCTCTGGAAGCAATTCAACATCCAGCGTCACGCGCACTTCTATCATGTTGGCGCAAAGGAAGAAAACCGTAATCCCATGATAGAAGCCCTTGTCAGCAACTTTCCTTTTGCTCCCCATGAACACGCCGGCGAAGCCGTTCAGCCGGCTCTGTTTTAACCTTTCCTCCCACCTTTTTCATATCCCCGAACACAGGAGAACCCCAATGAGCGCCATTGTTGATATTGTTGGCCGCGAGATTCTGGACAGCCGTGGCAACCCCACGGTGGAGTGCGATGTGCTGCTGGAAAGCGGCGTGATGGGGCGCGCGGCTGTGCCCAGCGGCGCTTCCACCGGCAGCCGCGAGGCCATTGAATTGCGCGACGGTGACAAAAGCCGCTACGGCGGCAAGGGCGTATTGCGTGCTGTGGAACACATCAATACCGAAATTTCCGAAGCGGTGATGGGGCTGGACGCTGCCGAGCAGATTTTTCTGGATCAAACACTCATTGACCTGGACGGTACGGAAAATAAAAGCCGCCTGGGCGCCAATGCGCTGCTGGCGGTGAGTATGGCGGTAGCGCGCGCTGCTGCCGAGGAAAGCGGGCTGCCGCTCTACCGCTATTTCGGCGGCATGGCGGGTTGCCAGTTGCCCGTGCCCATGATGAATGTGATCAATGGTGGCGCGCATGCCAACAATTCGCTGGATTTGCAAGAGTTCATGATTGTGCCCATTGGCGCGCCATCATTTCGCGAGGCGCTGCGCTATGGTGCTGAAACCTTCCACGCGCTCAAGGGCATTATTGGTGGCAAAGGCATGTCCACGGCGGTGGGCGATGAGGGCGGCTTTGCGCCCAGTGTAGAAAACCACGAGGCAGCCATCCAGCTTATTTTGCAGGCGATTGACAAAGCGGGCTACACCGCCGGGCAAGATATTGTGCTGGCGCTGGACTGCGCGGCCAGCGAATTTTATAAAGACGGCAAATATATCCTGGCTGGTGAAGGCGGACTGGAACTGCCCGCTGGTGACTGGGCAAACATGCTTGCCAATTGGGCAGATAAATACCCGATTATCAGCATTGAAGACGGCATGGCCGAGGGCGACTGGGACGGCTGGAAACTGCTCACGGAAAAACTCGGCCAAAAAGTGCAGCTTGTGGGCGATGACTTGTTTGTGACCAATACTCACCTGCTGCGTGAAGGTATCGAAAAACGCATTGCCAATTCAATCCTCATCAAAATCAACCAGATTGGCACACTTACGGAAACCTTCCGCGCCATTGAAATGGCCAAGCGCGCGGGCTACACCGCCGTCATCAGCCACCGCAGCGGCGAAACCGAGGATGCGACTATCGCCGATATTGCCGTAGGCACCAACGCCGGGCAAATCAAAACCGGCTCCATTTCGCGTTCTGACCGCCTGGCAAAATACAACCAGTTGCTGCGTATTGAAGAAGACCTGGGCGATATGGCGCATTACCCGGGGCGCACCGCGTTTTACAACCTGCGCTAAAAGGCCAAGCTCTCATGCCGCACCGCGCAATTTCTCTGGTGCTTGCTGCTTTGCTGGCACTCACGCACGCGCAGCTTTGGTTTGGGCGTGGCAGCCTGGCGCGCGTAGGTGCCATGCAGCGCCAGCTTGAAGCACAGCGCGCCGCCAACACCAAGGCGCGCTTGCACAACGAACAACTTGCCTTTGAACTGGAAGATTTGAAAAACGGTCTGGGCATGGTGGAAGAACGTGCCCGCATTGAACTGGGCATGATTCGCCCCAATGAAATTTTTGTGCAAGTTCCCACGCGCTAGATTGAGGGAAAGAAAAATAAGCCGGCAGCGGGAGGCAAAAACACCTTGCCTCCCTTTTTTTGCCTATCGCTCAAAAAAGCAGTGCTGCAGGATACCCAACCATTCTTCCGTTCTGTGAAACTTGCGCAAACCTATTAAAATCTACTCAAACTCGAAGCCAGGTAGGCTTGCTGCTCACTTCCTGCTGCACAGAGGCCAGATTCATCAAATTGATGGCTGCATTGATGTCTCTGTCATGTTCAGCCTGGCAGCACAAGCAGGCACAAAGCCTGCCCCTACAGAGGTGCGTATTTTCATGGGCGCGCAACGCTTGGAAATGGTGGCGGACATGATTTTGTCCAAAATAGGTAGCCTGCGCGTTGTTGGGCGCAAGTTCAATCTTGTGGGCTATCAGCATGATGCTTCCACCGCCTTTTTGACATTATCCAGTAGCTTCTGATTTTTGCGTGAGCGGCTGCCATACAGCCTGGCACTGAATATGGTGATGATTTCCAGCACATCCTTGGCCAGGTCTTCTTCAAATGAAGCGTCTTCGCCTTGGTTCAGGATAACAACTTCAACATTTTTGGCCTCGCAGATGGCAAAAACCAATTCCGCGCCAAAACGCAGCAATCTGTCCTTGTGCGTGATGACGAGTCGCTCAATGCGCCCGGCAATGATGGCGTCAAGCAGGCGCCGCAGTCCTTTCTTGCGGTAGTTCATGCCGCTGCCAAGGTCGGCGAGGACTTCAAACGTCCAGCCTTGCCGCACGCAGTAAAGCGCCAACACCTGCTTTTGCCGCTCCAGGTCGTCTTTCTGGTCGTGGCTGCTCACGCGGGCGTAGGCGATGGTGCGCCGCTCATCTTCGCGCTGGCGAGGAGCCAAATCGGGACGCAGCAAAGCCAAGTCATAACGCCGATGGCCGCCTGCCGAACGCGCGGCAGTAATGCGCCCGCTCGCTTCCCAGCGGCGCAGCGTCGTGGCCGACACGCCAAGCGCCTTGGCTGCTTCAGTGATGCTTACCAACCTATCCATTTTGGAGAGTATTACATAAGTTTAGATAGATTTCAAGCGAACTATTCAAGCCCCAGCCTTGCTGCTGTGTAAAAACGCCCACGCCTCTCCTGCGGCTGCTGCGCTGCAGCGTGTGTGCATCACGAGAACAAAGAAAAAAACGCGCCCCACACCCTGCGCGTATTTACTTGCTGCCCATTTCAAAACCCGCCTCCCCGCTTTCGTTCATCTTCTGCACACGGCACATGGGGGCGTGAAATCAAACGATAAAAAAACCCGAACCGAAATGCACGGTTCGGGTTTTTGAACCGCTGAAAGACAATGCCCAGCGGTTACACAGCATGCACAAGCTGGTTAGTATGGCGAAAAGCCGCTGACGCTGCTGACGCAGTTATTTGTGATGGTGAAATACAGCAGCGCATCCGAGGTTTGACCAGTCGAATCTGTCACGCGCACAAGCAATCTGTAAGTGCCAGGAGTCACACCATCATAGGTGGTGTTGCCGCAGGTATCGGTGCTGCCATCGCATGGGCACGTACCTGCTGGCACTTCAATCACGCCATTCGTGCCAACGGTAAGCAGCGTCGTATTGGCACCAGCCAGGCTGTATGTATAGCCGCCAGGCGTTCCGCCTTCGGCACCCAATTGAATTACACCACCTTGGGTATAGGCAAATGTCAGACGGGGAATGCCATTGGCATCAACTGTGGCAAAAGCGTCTGGCACTGTAAGGCGCAATCCAGTATCTACCGCACTAATCGTGATGACAAACTCGCTTGTCAGCGTATTTCCATTGGCATCCGTCACCAGCACACGGATGGTGTGGTCACCCACAGGCAGACCAGCCGGCACCGTCAGCGTGCCGTCGCTGCCAATCGTGATGCCCAGCTCACCACCCTGCAGAAGTTGATAGCTATATGGTTCCATTCCGCCTGCTGCCTGCACGACTGTCGTGCCACCCTGCGCCTGACTGAAGGTGGTTCCGGCGGGCGGCGCTGTCACGGTCAGTGAGCCAGCATTGCTGACTTCCAGGCAATACGTCGAAGAAACGGGGTCAGCCACGCCGTTGGCAACATTATTGTCATTGCGGTCAGCCGTTACACGAACGCACAGCGTGCCCACGCCAGAGCCAGCCGTCAACGGGAACTGCGCCACACCATTCATTGTCGTGGCTTGTACTTGGCCACCAAGGACATTGCCAATGCGCGCCCCTGATCCCGCCCCCCCAGTGGCAGAAGCGATTTCAGCCAGCACATTCGGTGCACTTGGGTTGGGCACCCTTTGCAAGGCTGCGTCAAGCACTTCGGCCTGAATAATCAGCGTATTACTGGGAGCCAGCGGTAAGCCGTTGCTATACGATAAGCTGTCGCCTCTTGCACCTGTTGTCACCAGATTGACAACCGCAGGAACACCTGTAGCGTAACCAACCTGAATATCTGCATAATCACGGTACACTTTATGGTCGCGCGGATCAGTCACTGAACATGTGACACGCGCAGCACCAGAGCCATCACTTGCAAGGAAGCCAAACGAGATAGCGCCAGAATTGGTCTCACCCGTAATGGTTTGATGAAGCTCCGCACCTGTATACCCGGTGACGTTGCCATCCGTATCAGAGATTTCTTCGCCAGCGTCATCCAGGTACACTAGGCCGCCCAGTCGAAGACCGTTGACTTCACAGCCCACAGAACTCGTCTGCGCCAAGCGACCACCTTCATGCACTTGCACGCGGATAATAGACAAGTAGGGGTGGCGCTCACTCATACCCGTGTACACCAAATGCGCATAATTGGTCGGCAGTGCAGCCGGGCTTGCCGTCACTGAAATGCTGTAAATCTCAGCTGTATCGCCTGAACTGCCACCACCGCCACCACACGCCACCAGCATGGCTGCGGCGGCAGCGGAAAGGCTAAAAGCGCCAATGAGTTTTTTGCTTCGCATGTTGAGTTTGCCTTGCATGTTGAGTTTGCCTTGCACTTCAATTCTTTTTTCACTCTACTGCAAGCTGCCAATGCGCCCGCAGGCTCTGGTGGCAGCTTGCCAGAAAAACACTGGTTACCGGATATGCCCCTGTTCAGCCAGCATGCGTGGCGTAATGAACACCAGCATTTCAGTTTTTTCATTGCTGCGTGTGCGGTTTTTGAACAGGTTGCCAACAACCGGAATATCGCCCAATACCGGCACTTTGTTTTCAGATTCTTGCTCTTCCATCGTAAAGATACCACCGATAACCACTGTGCCACCATTCTCGACCAGCACTTGCGTCTTGATTTGTTTGGTGTCAATCGCAGGCTCGCCGTTGGCAATAGTCGCGGCACTCAGCGAATCTTTGTTGACTTCCAAATCAAGAATAATATTGCCTTCTGGTGTAATTTGTGGTGTTACATCCAGCTTGAGCACAGCGTCTTTAAACTCTACCGAAGTAGCACCACTTGACGTCGCTTCCTGATATGGAATTTGCGTGCCTTGAGAAATTGTGGCTTTGGTCTGGTCTGCCGTCACGACACGCGGGCTGGAAATAATGCGTCCCTTACTATCAGCTTCCAGAGCCGAGAGTTCCAGATTCAAGAATCGGTTGGCCGAAGAACTGAACAGGGAAATTGCCAGTGTGTTTGCCGTCATGCCAGGAAGCGAAGCAGGCAAGTTGACAAATGTGGAGTTGGCACTGGTCATGGCAGCGGAGTCAAACTGCCCTGTGGTTGCTCCAATGGCATTGTAGTTGCCACCGAAAGCAACACGATTTCCACTACCTACGCTATAACCAGCGTCACCGCCACGGATACCGCGCATGTCGCCGCCACCCAAGCGCACACCAAGCGATTTGCCAAAAGAATCCGTTGCTTCCACGATGCGCGCTTCAATAAGTACTTGACGTACCGGAATGTCCAGCTTCGCAATCATTTCTTCAATCTGAGCCAGGCGGGAGGGCACATCAGTGATGAACAATTGGTTGGTGCGCACTTCAGCAATCACCGAGCCACGCGGACTAAGCATACGATTATTGTTGCCAATGCCGCCGCCACCCGTATCATTTCCTGTCAATTGGTCACGAATATTGAGTGCCTTGGCATAGTTGAGCTGGAACGATTGT
>ONTY01000309.1 GCA_900320815.1 uncultured Pseudomonadota bacterium | reverse complement strand
CCAAATGCACACCAGTCTGGTTGCCGGCAATCACGTTGTTGTGTAGTTCGGCATATTCCAGGTCATAGACAAAAAAACCGCGCTTGTTGTCCATGACGATATTGTTCTCGATCACCGCATCCTGCACGGTGCGGAGCATGATGCCGTGGTCAATATTGCTCCAGGCGCGGTTGTTGCGTATTGTCTGGTCACGCACCTCCATCAGCGCCAGCCCAGCCTGGTTTTTCCAGGTATCGTTATCTTCCCACACGTTATAGTAGGAATTCATATAATGCGTGCCATAGCGGCTGTGGTGCATGTTGTTCTGACGGAATTCAGCGTGGTGCGACACGTCAATATACAGCGCATCGCGCACAAAGCTGACTTCATTGCCAATAATGCGCGCACCCTTTGTGTTATAAAGTTGCACACCATTACCACGCCGGGGGCTGTCATAATCGCGCTTGCCGGTAATCTTGTTGTGTAAAATCTGCACGTCATCTGCTTTTTCAATCCACATCCCAAACAGATTATAGCTCAAATGGCAGTGCTGCACTTTGGCGCGGTGTGCGCCGGGGTAAATATAAATGCCTGCATTTTGCTTCACGCGATCATCCCCAGAATTGGCAACAATCATGCCTTCGATGGTGACATCGGGTGCTGTGACAAAAATGGTATTGCCCTGCCCGCCGCCATCTACTGTGGGGCGTTCAATACCGCGCAGAGTCAACGGTTTTTCAATCCGCAGGTTTTCAAGATAGCGTGCGCGTTGCACCTCCACAATATCACCCGGCTGCGCGCGGTCAATCGCAGCCTGGATGGACTGGCCGGGCGCCACATGCAGTGTGGCCGCAGCGACCAGTCCGCCACTTAATGCGAGGAAGGCTGCGGTCAGCAGCCCCCCAAGACTCCTCCCTGCTACGCCCATCACGCCACAGTCCACATACCGGTGCGCGCCAGCAGCCAGAACAGCGCCGCGCCAATGAGCAGGTTTTTGAAGGCAACGTAGCTGAGCATGTCAGCTACGCTGGCACGCCGCCAAGTGCTGCCCCACCAAGGGCCGTCCTTGACATAGCGTTTACCTTTCAGGCGCAGCAACACTTCAAACACACTCCAGCCAAACCACATGGCAATCACAAACATGGGCGAGGCGCTGCCGCCTGCGGCCAGCAGCCAAGTGAGTGTGGCTGCCAGCGCCGCCGCAATGGCCAGCGAAGTGCCCACATGGTTGCTCTGCCAGATCTCGCGGCTGAACGGCCATAGGTGCTCCTTGATTTCGCCCAACAACCACGCCAAGCCGCGTTTGCCTTCCACTTCCGGGTGCGTGCGATCAGTGGGCCAGCGCGGATCGGGCTTGGTTTCCAGCAGTTTCTTGGCGTTGACATATTGACGGTCTTCTTCCACCGGCACGATGGGAATGAAATATCCATCTTTGCCAATGGGTGTCATGGCTTCGCCGGCACGCTCGCGTGCTTTGCGCTCTTTTGCCAGAGGCGGGCAGCCAACAGGGTCGGTGTAGAGAATCATGCAATCCATGCACAGCAGGCATTCGCGCTGGTCAATGCGCCCATCGGCATCAATAGCCTGCGCTTCGCAGCCTTTGCCACATGCCTTGCAGGTGTTGCAATCGGCCTTGCGTTTCAAGCCAAACCACCGGAATGTACTGGGAATGGCCAGCGACGCTCCCAGTGGGCACAGATATTTGCAAAATGGCCGCTCGGTAAATACCGCCAGAGCCAAAATTGCCAGAACAAAAGCGCCAAACGGCCAACTCCGGTTGGTGATGCCCACCAGAAAGGTAGTTTTGAACGGCTCAACTTCCGCCAGTTTTTCCGCCAACCCCATTGAGAACAGCGACACCACCAGCAGGAAGAAAAACACGCCATATTTCAGCCATTTCAGACGGTCATGCCACTGACGCGGCACGGCGAATTGGCGTTTTTTCAGCCCAAATGCACCGGCGAGTTTGAACAGTCCCTCCTGAATAGAGCCAAAGGGGCAGGTCCAGCCACAGAACAGCCCGCGCCCGAACAGGAAAATGGTGATAAAGATAAAAATCCAGTAAAGGAACAGGAACGGGTCACTCAAGAACAGGCTCCATTCCCACTTGAACAGGATGGAGTGCATCCAGGTGAGCACCTGCGTGACCGATGGCTGAGCCATCATGCCAAAACCAATCCAGAAGATAAATATCACCCAGAAGCTGTATTTGAACGCATTAACCGGCCACTTGTTTTTATGCGTGGCACGGCGTGTCAGACGGTCTCGCATGGCATACACCACCGTAACGGCAATGAGCAGTCGAGTGGGGAACTGATAGTACGTCAGAATCCCAAGACAGGCTGTCTGACATTCCTGAC
>ONTY01000169.1 GCA_900320815.1 uncultured Pseudomonadota bacterium | reverse complement strand
GGCATCGTCAACAAGAAGGCGGGACACGTTCCCGTGAAGGGGATGACCTCCCGTCTCGAACGCCGGCTCCGCGCTGGCGACGGCAGTTTCGAATACGCGTATCCGATCGGGGATTACGATGCGTTCCTCGACATGCAGTTCATGGCGACGTTCGTGGACCCGGGCGGCAAGGCGTTTCCGTGGCATTTGACCTGGCCACACACCGAGGCTACGACAGCGACCATCCGCGCGTCACGGGCGACGTAGGCAAGGCGGGCGTGGCCATTGACAGCGTGGAGGACATGAAAATCCTCTTTGACGGCATTCCGCTGGATAAAGTCAGCGTTTCCATGACCATGAACGGCGCCGTCCTGCCCGTGCTCGCCGGCTACGTCGTGGCCGCCGAAGAGCAAGGCGTGCGCCAAGACCAATTGGCAGGCACCATCCAGAACGACATTCTCAAAGAGTTCATGGTGCGCAACACCTATATCTATCCGCCCGAACCATCCATGCGCATCATTGGCGACATCATTGAATACACCGCCAACAATATGCCGCGCTTCAACTCCATATCAATTAGCGGCTACCACATTCAGGAAGCGGGCGCCAATCAGGCACTGGAACTCGCCTTCACGCTGGCAGATGGCAAGGAATATGTGAAAACCGCGCTGGCCAAGGGCATGGATGTGGATACATTCGCAGGGCGGCTGTCCTTTTTCTGGGCCATTGGCATGAACTTCTATCTGGAAATTGCCAAAATGCGCGCCGCGCGCCTGCTCTGGTGCCGCATCATGAAAGAGTTCAATCCCAAAAACCCCAAGAGCCTGAAACTGCGCACGCACTGCCAGACCTCTGGCTGGTCACTCACCGAGCAAGACCCCTACAACAACGTCGTGCGCACCACGATTGAAGCGATGGCGGCTGTGTTTGGCGGCACGCAAAGCCTGCACACCAATGCGCTGGACGAGGCCATTGCGCTGCCCACCGAGTTTTCCGCGCGCATTGCGCGCAACACCCAGCTCATCATTCAGGAAGAAACGCACATCACCAGCGTCGTTGACCCCTGGGCTGGCAGCTACATGATGGAAACGCTCACGCAGCAAATGGCCGACGCTGCCTGGGCGCTGATTGAAGAAGTGGAAGCGATGGGCGGCATGACAAAAGCTGTGGACAGCGGCTGGGCGAAGCTGAAAATCGAAGCCGCCGCCACCGCCAAACAGGCGCGCATTGACAGCGGCAAAGACGTGATTGTGGGCGTGAACAAATACAAGCTGAAAAAAGAAGACGCCGTCGATATTCTGGAAGTGGACAATGTGAAAGTGCGCGAAGCGCAAATTGCGCGCCTGAATGCCATCAAGGCCAGCCGCGACGCGGCGCGCGTGCAGCAGGCGCTGGATGCCATCACCAGGGTTGCCCAAACGGGCGAAGGCAACCTGCTTGCCGCCGCCATTGAAGCCACGCGCGCCCGCGCCACCGTTGGAGAAATCAGCGATGCGATGGAAAAAGTCTTTGGCCGCCACCGCGCCGAAACGCAGCGCGTCACCGGCGTGTATGCCGCAGCGTACGACAGCGCCGAAGGCTGGGACAAACTGAAGGCGGAAATTGACGAGTTTGCCGAAAAAGAAGGGCGCCGCCCGCGCCTGATGATTGCCAAGCTCGGCCAGGACGGGCACGACCGGGGCGCCAAAGTGGTTTCCACCGCTTTTGCCGACCTGGGTTTTGACGTGGATATTGGCAGCCTTTTCCAGACGCCCGAAGAATGCGCGCGCCAGGCCATTGAAAACGACGTGCACGCTGTGGGCGTGAGTTCCCTGGCTGCCGGCCACAAAACACTGGTGCCCGCCATTATCAAGGCGCTGCACGAACAGGGCGCGGACGATATTATCGTCTTTGTCGGCGGCGTGATTCCTCGGCAGGATTATGACTTTCTCTACGAAGCGGGCGTAAAAGGCATTTATGGCCCTGGCACCCCCATTCCCGTCAGCGCCAAAGACGTGCTGGAACAAATCAAAAAAGCGCGCCACGGCTGATATGGATTGGCTCCGCGATATTATCGAAGGCGATGTGCTGCGCCGCCGCCGCGCCATCGCCAAAACCATTACGCTGCTGGAGTCCACGCGCGCCGACCACCGCGCTCAAGGCGACGCGCTGCTCACGGCGCTGCTGCCGCACACCGGCGGCGCCATGCGGCTGGGTATCAGCGGCGTGCCGGGCGTGGGCAAAAGCACGTTCATTGAGGCGCTGGGCGTGTCTCTGATTGAAAAAGGGCACCGCGTGGCGGTGCTGGCCGTTGACCCGTCCAGCAGCGTCTCCGGCGGCTCCATCCTTGGCGACAAGACGCGCATGGAGCGGCTTTCCAGCATGGAGGCGGCCTACATCCGCCCCAGCCCCAGCAGCGGCACACTCGGCGGCGTGGCAGAAAAAACGCGCGAAGCCATGCTGGTGTGCGAAGCCGCCGGCTACGACGTGGTGCTGGTGGAAACCGTGGGCGTGGGGCAATCGGAAACCGCTGTATCTGGCATGACAGATATGTTTGTGCTGCTGCAGCTGCCCAATGCCGGCGACGATTTGCAGGCCATAAAAAAAGGCGTCATGGAACTGGCCGATTTGGTTGTCGTCAATAAAGCCGATATCGACGCACACGCCGCCACACGCGCACAGGCACAAATTCAGTCGGCACTGCACCTGCTCGCTGGCCCGGCGCCTGCCCCCGGGGCACCCGAACAATGGCAGCCGCGCGCCATGCGCCTGAGCAGCCACAGCGCCGAGGGGCTGGAGGAGTTCTGGCAAGCGGTGCAAGAGTTTTACGCGCTGCAGCGCGTCAACGGCTGTCTGGAGCAGCGCCGCCAGCGCCAGGCACTCGCCTGGATGTGGGAGCGCATTGATGCCGGACTGAAAGCAGCGTTTCGCGCGCACCCGCGCGTGCGCAGCGCCCTGCCCGATACCACGACGCAGGTGCAGCACGGGCTGCTGGCGCCTTCAACCGCCGCGCGCCACCTGCTGGCGCTGGCCACAGGAAGCACAACATGAACCGCATCCTCACAGCACGCGACGTGCAGCGCGTAGAAGCTGCCGAACACTGGCGCCAGGGTGGCGTGGAGACCATCGACACGCCCGACGCCGGGCGCATCGTCGTCAAAGGGCAGCGCCCAGCGCGCAACCCCAGGCTCTACACCGCGCTCAACACCTGCGCGCGCCTGCTTGGCGTGCCCTACCTGAAAGCCGCGCCACTGACTGGTGGCGCCGCCAGCCAGGCCACTGAGGTCGCGCGCCTGCGCACGCTGCGCGCCGCCGGAGTGCGCGTGCCACAGGTGCTGCATGTGGCTGACCAATGGTTTGCCATGCAGTGGCTGGGCACCTGGCCGCTGGCCGTCGTGCTGCGTCGCCGCGAACTGCATGGCGGTGCGCTGTGGCGCGCCGCAGGCAACGAAATGCTCTACATCCACCGCGCCGGGCAGTATCTTGGCCAAGCCTTTGCGCGCAACATGATGGTGGGCGACGACAGGCGGCTGGCGGGCATGATTGACTTTGAAGACGACCCGCTCCTGGTCATGAGTCTGGAAGACGCACAGGCGCGCAACTGGCTGGAATATGTGCACAGCACCATGTGGCTGGCGCCATTGCCGCTGCCGGAAATGGACGATGCACTGGACGCCTGGCTGACGGGCGAAACGCCAGGCGTGCGCCAGCGCTTTGCGCACGCCTGCCAGCGACTGGCGTGGCTGCGCTGTCTGCCCTCGCAGCCGATTTTTGGGCGCGACATCATCGCCCTGCAAGCCGCCGCCGCTGCCGCGCACCGCTGGCTGCGGCGCCACCGTATTTGAAACCGGTTTTCAAAAACTTTTTTGAAACTCTTTGGAAACACACCATGAAAAGCATCCTTGAGCAGCTTGAGAAAAAGCGCGAAGCCGCCCGTCTGGGCGGTGGAGCAAAACGCATCGAAGCGCAGCACAAAAAAGGCAAACTCACCGCACGCGAACGCCTGGAAGTGCTGCTGGACTATGGCAGCTTTGAAGAATGGGACATGTTCATGGAGCACCGCTGCCACGACTTTGGCATGGGTGACAAACATATTCCCGGCGACGGCGTCGTGATTGGTTATGGCACGATTAACAGGCGGCTGGTATTTGTATTCAGCCAGGACTTCACCGTGTTTGGCGGCGCGCTCTCGGAAGCGCACGCCGAGAAAATCTGCCGCCTCATGGATCAGGCGATGAAAGTGGGTGCTCCCGTCATTGGCCTGAACGACTCCGGCGGCGCACGCATTCAGGAAGGCGTTGCCTCCTTGGCCGGCTACGCCGAAGTGTTCCAGCGCAATGTTCTTGCCAGCGGCGTTATCCCGCAAATCAGCATGATTATGGGGCCGTGTGCCGGCGGAGCGGTGTATTCCCCCTCCATCACCGATTTTGTCTTCATGGTCAAGGACAGCAGCTACATGTTCGTCACCGGACCGGACGTGGTGAAAACCGTCACGCACGAAGAAGTGACGGCAGAAGAACTCGGCGGCGCCGTCACGCACTCCACCAAAAGCGGCGTCGCTGACCGCGCGTTTGATAATGACGTGGAGGCGCTGCTCGACCACATCCT
>ONTY01000162.1:4702-5164 GCA_900320815.1 uncultured Pseudomonadota bacterium | reverse complement strand
TAGAAGCTATTAAGAAGAATTTTAAGCTCGAGGACCTGAAGGTGCTTGAGGTCGGTGCAGGTACCGGCCGCGACAGTGCTGAACTTGCTCGTTTGGGCGCCGATGTCTATGTGCTCGATTTTGCCGACAATAGCTTGAAAATTGTCAATTCGCTCCGCGAGAGTGAAGGTCTCAAGAATTTGCACTTGGTTCGTGGCGACGCTTTCAAGTCCCCGTTCCCGGATAACACTTTTGACTTGGTGTTCCATCAGGGCTTGGCCGAACATTTCAAGGATTCGCTCCCGCTCTTGCAAGAGAACTTCCGCATCGTCAAGCACGGCGGTTGCTGCCTTTGCGATGTGCCGCAGACCGTCCACCCGTATACGATTATCAAGCATATCTTGATTGCGCTCGACAAGTGGTTTGCCGGTTGGGAAAAACAGTTCACGATGGGTCAGCTCAAGACGCTTATGCGTGACGCTG
>ONTY01000162.1:0-4666 GCA_900320815.1 uncultured Pseudomonadota bacterium | reverse complement strand
GTTCGGTATTGAACTCCCGAAGTATCCGCTTGACGGAACGGCCTACCAAAAGATTAAGGACAAGATTTTGGATAGCCTCCAGTCTGTGCCGGTGATGCACTACACGCAGCTTTGCATTGGCGTGATCGGTCGTAAGCCTTAGGTGATTGCTTGAAAATTCTCGTCGTAAATTACCGGGATCGCATGCATCCGGCTGCCGGCGGCGCCGAAAAGCATTTGCATCGCATTTTCGGAAAGATTGTAGAAATGGGCCACACGGTGGTCCTGTTTACGACGACATTTCCGGGAGCCAAAGAACGCGAAGTTGTCGATGGAATTCAGGTCATCCGCAAGGGTGGCGATTTGATGTTCCAGCTCACGGTGGCGCTGAATCTGAAAAAGCTCGACCGCGAATTCAACTTTGACGTTGTTGTTGAAGATTTGAACAAGTTACCGGTCTTTGCCCACTGGTTCGTCCGCAAGCCGCTCCTGGTGCAGATGCATCACTTGTGGCGGAAGTCGATTTTTGCTGAAGCGATTTTCCCGATTGCGTTTATGGTCTGGTTCTTTGAGCGGATTATTCCGTTCTTTTACCGCACGCAGAATTTTGTAGTGGTGAGTCCGAGTACCAAGAAAGAACTTGCCGAAATTGGCGTGGACGAAAGCCGAATTTCCGTGATTTATAACGGGTCCGAAAAGCCGAATTTCCCGGGAAGCGCGGACTTTGCGACTGGTACTGCAGAATCTTGTGAGAATGCGGCGACTCCTTATTTCATCTGGCTTTCGCGCGTGCACCGTTACAAAGGTATTTGGACGGCGCTCGATGCGTTTGAAAAGTTTTCGACGAAGCACCCTGAAGTCAAGCTTTATGTTGTTGGCGATGGCCCGCTTTTGAAAAAGCTTCCGGCCTGGATTAAATCGCACGGCCTGGATGGCAAGGTGGAACTGACGGGCTTTGTGTCTGCCGCTCGCAAGTATGAACTGCTTTCGTCTTCGCTCGCGCTGTTGCAGACGAGCTACAAGGAAGGCTGGGGCCTTACTGTGATGGAAGCGGCGCAGCTCTGCAAGACGACGATTGCGTCGGATGTGCCGGGACTCTGCGATAGCGTCCGTGACGGCGAGACGGGAATCCTGTTCCCGTCGGGAGATGCGGCCGCGTGCGCTTCTGCCATGGAAAAAATTTATAGCGATGCTGAACTCCGCGCAAGTCTTGGCAAGAATGCCAAGTGTTATGCACTCACGTTCAGCTGGGAAAATTCTGCTCGCGAAACGTTGGAACTGTTGGAACGTACGATCGAAAGGAGCGTACGAAAATGAAGTTGAATCCGAAGCTCAAGTCGGTCATTGTTTTTTGCTTAAAGCTGGTGGTGACGCTCGTTCCCGCTTACTTTGTCTATCGTAACATTGTGAGCGACCCGGAATGGGATGTTGGCGACCTCTATAACTTGTTCAAGAAAAACAGCGTTTTCCCGCTTGTGCTTGCACTCCTTTGTCTCGCGGTTTCGAACTTTACCGCTTGCCTCCAGTGGAAGCTCTTGCTCGAAAAGCAGGGCGTTCGCCTCAAGTACGGTAGGCTCCTCAAACTTTATCACGTGGGACTGTTCTTCAACAACTTCATGCCGGGTAACGTCGGCGGTGACGTCAAGAAGGTTTACGATATCCGCATGCAGGGCGGACAAGATACGGTTGGCGCGGGCTTTACGGCGACGGTGTTTGACCGCTTGTTTGGACTTTTCTTTATTACATTGTTTGCTCTTGGCGTGGGCGCCTTGTTCTTTATTCACGATCCAGAACAGCGTGCGTTCATGTGGCCGTCCGTCTGGATTTTCCTCGGCTTCTGTGTGATGTTTGCAGGGCTTTTGAGCCGTCGCATTGGCCGCTTCTTTTGCCGCATGGCGGGGAAGGTGCTGCCCGAAAAAATCTCGCTTTACCGTCTGGGTTTGAAAAGTTTTTTTGAGGAAGGGCGTTCACTGGCACAAATCTCGCATCCGTCGGTGGTGAGTGTGCTCAACTTCTTTCGCGCCAACCAGACTGTGTATATGGTGATGAATTATCTGCAAGGCGACACCTTGCAGGACTTCATCGTTACAGCGCGCGAATTGAAACAAAACAAGGTGTTTCGTGAATCCACGATTCGCTCCCTGTTTGACGAGGTGCTCAGGGGCTTGCGCATCGTGCACCAGCACAAAATGCTGCACCTGGATTTAAAACCGGCCAATATCTTCATTACCGAAGACAATAGTGCCGTGATGATTGACTTTGGCGCTGCGCGCGAAGTGCTCAATAAAGACGGTAACTTTACACGTCCCATGTACACCCCCGGCTTTGCCGCCCCAGAGATGTACCGCCGCGACACGGCGATGGGGCCGTGGACGGATATTTACGCCATTGGCGCGTGCATCTATTCGAGCATGATGGGCTACCCGCCCAACGACGCACCCAAGCGCCAGGAAAAAGACCGACTTGGGCTTTCGCTTAGCCGCATGCGCGGCATTTATTCCGACAACCTTATTGAAGTGGTGGAGTGGTGTATGGCGCTGGATCCACTCTCGCGCCCCCAGTCCGTCTTTGCCTTGCAAAAGGAATTGAGCCGCAAAGGTGAGCGTCAATTTACCAAACTTTCCATGGGCGAGAAAATGCGCCTGCAGTTTGACACCATGTTCAACGACCCCAAAAAAGGCTTGCGCCGTGTCACCCAGGTTGGTGGTGCAGCCACACGCAAATAACGAGAGCTGGGAAAAGAGACCATGAAATTTTCAGTATTCCAGCTCAGCCGCCAAGGTGGGCGTCCCATCAACGAAGACCGCGCCGGCTACAGCTACACCCGCGAGGCCGGGCTGTTTGTGCTTGCCGACGGCATGGGCGGGCATCCAGAAGGGGAAGTTGCCTCGCAATTGGCACTGCAAACCATCTCCGGCTATTTCCAGACGCACGCCAAGCCCAAGGTCACAGACGTTTCCAACTTTCTGGCCGCCGGACTGATGGCCGCGCACCATCAAATCATCCACTACGCCAGCGAGCGCGGCATGTTTGACACACCGCGCACCACGCTGGTGGCGGCGCTGGCGCAAGAAGATGAGTTGCACTGGGTGCATTGCGGTGACTCGCGCATGTACTTGGTGCGCGACGGCAAGCTGCTCGAGCGCACGCGCGACCACTCGTATCTGGAGGCGCAGTCGCGCGCGCCGGGCAGCGGTGATGTGAGCAACCGCAACATTCTCTTCACTTGCTTGGGCGCTACGGTGCGTCCCATGTTTGACGTGGGCGGTCCGGTGCGCATGCGTCCGGGCGACAAGATGCTGCTGTGCTCTGACGGGCTGTGGGGCAGCGTCAGTGACGAAGACATCACCGCGACTCTTGCGGCGCACCCCGTGGATGAAGCTGTGCCGCAGCTTGTGGAGCAGGCGCTCAAAGTCGCGGGCAGCAAATCCGACAATGTCACAGTCGTTGCAATGGAGTGGCAAACCGACCCCGCCCAGGCTGGCGAGGCAGACTTCACCGAAACTGAAATGCTCGATGACGACGATTTCGCCTCCACCATCCAGGCAGATCCGGGCGAGGACATGGATGATTTGGAAGACATGGACAACGACGCCATCGAACGCTCCATCGCTGAAATCAACGCCGCCATTCAGCGCACCGCACGCAAGCATTGATGCCGACCACCGTTGCTGCACCCCGCACTTCTGACGCACTGCGCCCCGTGCGTATTACGCGCGGCTGGAGCGCGCACGCCGAAGGATCGGCGCTCATTGAATGCGGCGCCACGCGCGTTCTCTGCACCGCCTCGGTGGATGAAAAAGTGCCCCCCCACCGCCGGGGCAGCGGCTGGGTGACGGCGGAATACGCCATGCTGCCGCGCGCCACGCACACGCGCGGCGAGCGCGAAGCCGCGCGCGGCAGGCAGAGCGGGCGCACGCAGGAAATCCAGCGCCTGATTGGGCGCAGCCTGCGCGCCGCGTTTGACCTGGACGCCCTAGGCGAGCGCACCATCCAGCTTGACTGCGACGTGCTGCAGGCCGACGGCGGCACGCGCTGCGCCGCCATCACCGGCGCCTGGGTCGCTGCGCACGACGCCGTGCAGTGGCTGCTGGCGCAGAAAAAAATCGCCACTTCGCCGCTGCGCGCGCATGTCGCCGCCGTCTCCGTTGGCATCGCCGGTGGGCGCCCCGTACTGGATCTGGACTACGCGCTCGACAGCACCTGCGCCACCGACATGAACGTCGTAATGACGGATGCCGGCGAATTTGTGGAAGTGCAGGGCACCGCCGAAGGTGCGCCCTTCACTCACGCGCAACTTTTGGCGCTGCTTGAACTGGCTGCGCGCGGCGTGCGCCAGCTCATCGACGTGCAGCGGCGCGCCATCGCCACCCCGCTGCCATGAGTGACAAAAGCGCCGCCGCATGGGTTGAGAGCAAGGCGGCAGCCTCGGGCAGCAGCTTCTATTACGCCTTCCGTTTCCTGCCCGCGCCGCGCCGCGCCGCGATTACCGCCTACTACGCCTTTTGCCGCGAGATTGACGACATTGCTGACGGCGCCCTCAACCCCGAGGTTGCCGCCGCCAAGCTCGCCTGGTGGCGCGGCGAAGTCGCCGCCGCCTTTGCTGCTCGCCCCACGCACCCGGCGACGCAGGCGCTGGCGCCGCACCTGGCCGCCTACGGGCTGGCGCCGGAGCTGCTGCTGGGCG
>ONTY01000116.1 GCA_900320815.1 uncultured Pseudomonadota bacterium | reverse complement strand
TTTTGGTCTTGGTCGGGCACAGGAGCAGGGGAGCATACGCGGGCGGATGCCAGACAATGCGCGCCTATGCAGATTGAGTTTCCGTGTGTTGTGGCGCTGACCTGGGTGCTGCGTGATGCCCAGGATGAAGTGCTCGATGAGCTAAGCGAGCCGGTGGAGTTTTTTGTGGGCGGGGGCGATTTGCTGCCCGCCATTGACGCGGCGCTGCGCGGCAAGGCCGAAGGCGCGCGTGTGCAGCTTGCCCTGGAGCCGGAGCAGGCATTCGGGCACTACGACGAGGCGCTGGTGTTTTTGCTGCCGCGCGCAGCCTTGCCGCAGGGTATTGAGGAGGGGATGCTGATTGAAGTCTCCGCGCTGCCCGCCGGTGCGCTGCCGGGCGCGCCGCCTGATGCGCTGCTCACCATCAGCGATATGTATCCGCAGCACGTGGTGCTGGATGGCAATCATCCGCTGGCGGGTATGGCGCTGCGGCTGGATATGCGCGTGCGCGCGGTGCGCGCGGCGACGCCTGAAGAATTGCACCAAAAGAGCGCGGGCACGGGGTTTTTCCGGCTGGCGTGAGGCGGAGAGTCGGGCGATATACGCTACAAATATACATGGTTATTCTATATACTCACCATTTCAACATTTTGTTGCCCGCATATCCTGCGGGCAATCAATATATACCCAAGAATTCATCAAGAGAAGTGTGATGGGTATGTAGAAATTGCGCATCAGTGCCTGAAGTGCCGCACGCCGCTGAACAACATGGCGATGCCGCGCTCGTTGGCAGCGTCAATCACCTCCTGATCGCGGATGCTGCCGCCGGGCTGGATGACGCATTCGGCTCCCTGGTCAATGACCACGTCCAGCCCGTCACGAAAGGGGAAAAAGGCGTCGCTGGCGGCCACCGTGCCGGCCAGCGAGAGCTTGGCCGCCTGCGCCTTGATGGCAGCGATGCGCGCCGAGTCCAGCCGGCTCATCTGTCCGGCGCCCACGCCCATCGTCATGCCGCCTTTGCAAAAGACGATGGCGTTGCTCTTGACGAACTGCGCCACGCGCCAGGCAAAGAGCGCGTCGCGCACTTGCTCTGGGGTGGGCTGGCGCTGCGTGACGACTTGCAAATCTTCCTCGCGCAGCGTGTGGTGGTCGCCCGTTTGCAGCAGCAGCCCACCGCCGATGCGTTTGAACTCGAGGGCGTTGTGCCCTCTTGCCCAAGGCGTGGCGCCGCCGGGCTGCACACCCCCCAGTGCGATGCGCAGCACGCGCACGTTGGGTTTGGCGGCAAGCGCCTGCAAAGCGTCGGGGGCGAAGGCAGGCGCCATGAGCACTTCGACGAATTGGCGCGCGATGATTTCGGCGGCGGTGGCGCCGTCCAGCGGCGTGTTGAAAGCGATGATGCCGCCAAAGGCGCTGGCCGGGTCGCAGCGAAAGGCTTTGTCATACGCCTGCATGGCGCTGGCGCCCAGTGCCACGCCGCAGGGGTTGGCGTGTTTGACGATGACGCAGGCGGCGGCTTCTTCGCCCTGTCCAGCGCTTGCCTGCCATTGGCGCACGCATTCCCAGGCGGCGTCGGCGTCGGCGATGTTGTTGTAGGAGAGCTCCTTGCCCTGGAGCTGCTGGGCAGTGGCAAGGGTGCCGGGTGCGGGCGCCAGTTCGCGGTAGTAGGCGGCTTGCTGGTGCGGGTTTTCGCCGTAGCGCAGCGTGCCTGCGCGCACAAAGCAGGCGTTGCTTTGCGCGGGAAATGGCGTGCGCACGGGCGCGGCGCCCGGCGCGCTGGCGTCAAAGTCAATGGCAGAGAGCCAGTTGCTGATGGCCGCGTCGTACTGCGCCACACGGTTGAACGCGGCCACGGCCAGGGCAAAGCGCGTGGCCTCCGAGAGGCACCCTGCGCCCTGTTTCAGCTCTTCCAGCACGGCGGGGTACTGGCTGGCGTCGGTGAGCACAGCCACGTCGCGCCAGTTCTTGGCGGCGCTGCGCACCATCGCGGGGCCGCCGATGTCGATGTTTTCAATCGCCTCAGGCAAGGTGCAGTGCTCGCGTGCGACGGTGGCTTCAAACGGATACAGGTTGATGACGACAAGGTCAATTGGCTCGATGCCCTGCTCTTTGAGAGCGGCCATGTGCGCGGGCACGTCGCGCCGCGCCAGCAAGGCGCCGTGAATGGCGGGGTGCAGCGTCTTCACGCGCCCGCCCAGCATTTCGGGAAAGTGCGTGACGTCGGCGACTTCGCGCACGGGC
Source organism: uncultured Pseudomonadota bacterium (assembly GCA_900320815.1). Lineage (GTDB taxonomy): Bacteria > Pseudomonadota > Gammaproteobacteria > Burkholderiales > Burkholderiaceae_C > Ottowia. The sequence continues at coordinate 3,360 of ONTY01000116.1, read as the reverse complement.
AGCCCCGCTTCGGTCAGCAGCCGCGCCGTGCCACCGGTGGACAGCAATTCAAAGCCCAGCGCGTGCAATTCCTTGGCGAAGTCGGCAATGCCGGTTTTGTCAGAGACGGAAATCAGTGCTTTCATGGAGGAGTGCCTTGGTTCTTTGAGGAAGAGAGATGGGAAGGGCAGGGCAGGGCAACGGCTCACAGCAGCCCATGCTCCTGGAGCTTTTTGCGCAGCGTATTGCGGTTCAGCCCCAGCCACTGTGCGGCGCGCGACTGGTTGCCGCCAGCGTGCTGCATCACAACGTCCAGCAGTGGCTGCTCGGCGGCGCGCAGCACCATCTCATACAGCCGCGCCGGCTCGGCGTCGCCAAGATCGCGGAAGTACGCCTGCACGCAGGCGCGCACGCTTTGCTGTATGGCACCGCTCATGGGTGTGCCTCGCCCCGCTCCGTTGACTGCAAGGCATGGGCACCGTGCCCAGCAGCCAGCGGCAGGCGCTCGTGGCGCTCGGCAAGGCGCTGGAGGTAGTCCGCCACAAGCTGCCACTGCACGATGGCATCGGCGCTCTCGCCAATGCGCCCGAGCAGCGCACGCGCGCCGGGCAACCCGTGCATGTAGCGCACAAGGTGTTAGCGCACGCTGCGCACGCCGCGCTCTTCACCGTGCAGCGCGTAATGCGCCTGCATGTGCTCGAGCACGGTGCGGCGCACTTCCAGCACCAGCGGCGGCGCCAGCGTTCTGCCAGTGTTCAGGTAGTGCACCACTTCGCGCAACAGCCAGGGACGCCCCCACGCCGCGCGGCCAATCATCAGCGCATCGGCACCGGTGGCATCCAGCACCGCACGCGCTTTTTCGGGCGAGTCAATGTCGCCATTGGCCACCACGGGAATGCGCAGCGCCGCTTTCACCTCGGCAATCGTTCCGTACTCCGCCGCTTCGTCCCAGCCCTGCTCGCGCGTGCGTCCGTGCAGCGTGAGCATCTGCACGCCAGCGTTTTCGGCTGCACGCGCCAGAGACAGGGCGTTTTTGTGTGCGGCGCTCCAGCCGCAGCGCATCTTGAGCGTCACAGGCACGCCGTGCGGCGCGCAGGCGGCGACCACTGCGTCAACGATGGCCAGCGCCAGCGCCTCGTCACGCATCAGCGCGCTGCCCGCCCACTGGCGGCACACCTTGCGCGCCGGGCAGCCCATGTTGATGTCAATGATGTGGGCGCCGCTGTCAATGGCGGCACGCGCGGCATCGGCCATCGCCTGCGGCACGGCGCCCACAAGCTGCACCGCCAGCGGTGGCGGCTCGCCAGCGCCATCCATGCGCTGCTGGCTAAGCGCCGTGGCACGCAAGTCGGCGCGCGCGGCCACCATTTCGCTCACGGCATACGCGGCGCCAAAGCGTCGGCACACTTGGCGAAACGGCGCATCTGTGACGCCCGCCATCGGGGCAAGAAACACAATGCCAGGCAATTTGTAGGAGCCGATGTGCATAGATGAAAAAAGGAGGCTGCCAGAGAAAAAGCGGCGGATTGTAAGTGCCTAATTTTTGAGCAAACAGCCTTGTGCAGCAGTACGGAAAAGCCGCCAAGACTGCTACCATTATTGCGGCGCCGAAACGGCACTGCGGCGTGCGGGTAGTCATTTCGCCGTCAGAGTTTTGCGCCAAAATTCACGCTCGTCTGCGCGCTTTGAGACACACGCAGACGGCATCTGCCAGCCATCCTTCAGAGTTTTTCCACGATTCATGGCCGCCTATATCGCCAAGCGCCTGCTGCTCATGCTCCCCACACTGCTGGGCGTGCTGCTTGTGACGTTTGTGGTGCTGCAATTCGTGCCGGGCGGCCCAGTGGAGCAATACATCGCCGAAGCGCGCGCCGGCGCTGGCAGCGCGCTAGAAGGCGGGGGCGCATTGAGCTATCGCGGCGCGCAAGGTGTGGATGAAAAGCGCCTGGCAGAAATCAAGAAACTCTACGGTTTTGACCGCCCCGCACCTGAACGTTTTTTCAATATGCTCACGCGCTTTGCGCGTTTTGACCTGGGCACCAGCTTTTTCCAGAATAAAGACGTGTGGCAGCTCATTCGCGAAAAGCTGCCCGTTTCCATCACGCTGGGCATGTGGACATTTTTCATCAGCTACGGCATCAGCATTCCGCTGGGCATTGCCAAGGCGGTGCGCGCTGGCACGCGCTTTGATCTTGTCACCACCGTATTGCTGCTGGCCGCCTACGCCGTGCCGGGGTTTGTACTCGGCGTGGCGCTGCTCGTGATTTTTGGCGGGCAATTGCAGTGGTTTCCGCTGCGCGGGCTGGTCTCGGACGGCTGGGCGGAGTTGACGCTCTGGGGGCGCATCACGGATTATCTGTGGCATATCACGCTGCCCGTGGCAGCAATGGTGCTGGGCAGTTTCGCCGTCACTACCATGCTCACCAAGAACAGCTTTTTGGAAGAAATCCGCAAGCAATACGTGCTCACCGCCCGCGCCAAGGGGCTGAGTGCGCGCCAGACGCTGTGGCAGCACGTATTCCGCAACGCCCTCATTCCCATCGCCACTGGTTTTCCGGCGGCATTTATCGGCGCATTTTTCACCGGTGCGCTGCTCATTGAAACCCTGTTTTCTCTCGATGGGCTGGGCTTGCTCAGCTACGAGAGCGTTATCCGGCGCGACTATCCCGTCGTGCTCGGGACGCTGTACCTGTTCACGCTCCTCGGGTTGGTAACCAGACTGGTTTCTGACCTGAGTTATGTGTGGGTTGACCCGCGCGTGAAATTTGACTGACCACCCTGCAAAAAAGGAGACTACGCATGGACTACAGCAAAAAATACCAGGAAAAACTGGTTTCTGCCGAACAGGCCGCCGCCGTTGTACAAAGCGGCGACTGGGTTGATTACAGCTGGTGCGTGTGCACGCCGGTTGCCGTGGACGCGGCGCTGGCCAAACGCCTGCCAGAACTGCGCGACGTGAAATTCCGTGGCGGCGTGCTGCTGCGCACACCCGAGATTTTCAAGGTTGAAAATGCTGCGGATTACATGACCTGGAACAGCTGGCATATGGGCGGCTCCGAGCGCAAGGCCATTGCCAACGGATTCAGCTTCTACGCCTCCATCCGCTACTCGGAAGTGCCGCGCTATTACGACGACAGTGAGGACGAACTGAACGTCGCCATCATGCAGGTCACACCAATGGACAAGCACGGCTACTTCAACTTCGGCCCCAGTGCCAGCCACGCCACCGCCGTGTGCCGCAAGGCCAAGAAAGTCATCGTGGAAGTCAACGAAAGGCTGCCCGTGTGCCTGGGCGGGAGCAATGCCGTCATCCATATTGACGAAGTGGACATGATTGTGGAAGGCGGCAACCCGAGCCTTGACATCCTGCCCGCCGGCGGC
>ONTY01000083.1 GCA_900320815.1 uncultured Pseudomonadota bacterium | reverse complement strand
CCCACCGCCGACGGCGTTGCCGAGCCGCGCAACCGCCGCGCCGAAATCATCGTGCGCTAGCTGTGCGCGGTGCGCCCGCTGCAGCCCTTTGGCATACAATCGCGCGTTTTGCCTGGCGCAAGCCCCCGCCCGCCAGTGCAGCACAAGTTTCGGCGGCGGGGCGCATTCCAAGCGGCGTGACGGTGTCTGAGAGCGGGAAGCCCGGCACCCCTTTTGGCCGCACACCAAATCAAGACTGAATGACCACCATCCGTGTGAAAGAAAACGAGCCATTTGACGTGGCGCTGCGCCGCTTCAAGCGCACCATTGAAAAACAAGGTCTGCTCACCGAGCTGCGCGCCCGCGAGTTCTACGAAAAGCCCACCGCTGCGCGCAAACGCAAAAAATCCGCCGCCATCAAACGCCACTACAGGCGCGTGCGCAGCATGCAGCTGCCCAAGCGCCTGTACTAATTCAAACAGACGCAGACGCGCTGCGCCGCCTGCTCCTTTCCGTTTTTCACACAGCCCGCCAGCCCGTTTGGGGCGGCGGGCTTTTGCTGTTTTTCTCCTCCTGCCATGAACCTCGCCGAACGCATCAACGAAGACATGAAAGCGGCCATGCGCGCCAAGGACAGCGCGCGCCTGGACGCCATCCGCATGCTGCGCGCCGCCATCAAGCAAAAGGAAGTGGACGCGCGCACCACGCTGGACGACGCCGGCATCACCGCCATCATTGACAAGCTCGCCAAGCAGCGCCGCGACAGCATCGACGCCTTCCGCAAGGCCGGACGGCAAGATCTGGTCGAGAAAGAAAGCGCTGAACTCGCGCTGCTCGAGGGCTATCTGCCCCAGCGCCTGTCTGCCGAAGAAGTTGCGGCGGAAGTGCAGGTGCTGCTTGCCGAACTCGGCGCCGCCAGCCCTGCCGACATGGGGCGCGTGATGGGCGCAGCCAAGGCGCGCTTTGCCGGGCGCGCCGACATGGGCGCCGTCAGCGCAGCGGTCAAAGCCGCGCTTGCTTCAAAATAAAGAGCTTGCTGCCTGCATGAAAAGCCAGCAGCCATTCATTTCCATCCACACACCAGCCCACTCCCATGACCGACGCCGCCATCAACGTAGAACCGAACATCCGCGCGCAAATCCTCGCGCAGGCGCTGCCCTACATCCGCCGCTACCACGGGCGCACCATGGTCATCAAATACGGCGGCAACGCCATGACGGAACCGGCGCTGCAGGCCGCCTTTGCTGCCGACGTAGTGCTCCTGAAACTCGTCGGCATCAACCCTGTCGTCGTGCACGGCGGCGGCCCGCAGATTGAATCTGCCTTGAAGCGCCTGGGCAAGGAAGGGCGCTTCATCCAGGGCATGCGCGTGACTGACACGGAAACCATGGGCATCGTCGAATGGGTGCTCGCCGGCGAAGTGCAGCAGGCCATCGTCGGCCTCATCAACCAGGCCGGCGGCAAGGCCGTGGGGCTGACCGGGCGCGACGGCGCCTTCATGCGCGCGCACAAACTCAAAATGCACGACCGCGACAACCCCGCGCTCGAGCACGACGTGGGGCAGGTGGGCGACATTGAAGCCATTGACGCCTCCGTGGTGCAGGCGCTGCAGGACGACCAGTTCATCCCCGTCATCAGCCCCATCGGCTTTGGCGCCAGCGGCGAGAGCTACAACATCAACGCCGACGTTGTCGCCTCGCGCCTGGCGTGCGCGCTGCGCGCCGAAAAACTGCTCCTGCTCACCAACACCCCCGGCGTGCTGGACAAGGACGGCAAGCTGCTGCCCGACCTCACCGGCGCGCGCATTCAGGAGCTGGGCGCCGACGGCACCATTTCCGGCGGCATGTTGCCCAAGCTCTCCGGTGCGCTGGACGCGGCCACCAGCGGCGTCGGTGCCGTGCACATCATTGACGGGCGCGTGCCGCATGTGCTGCTGCTTGAAGTGCTCAGCGACCAGCCCTTCGGCACCATGATTCGTGCCTGACATTCACCTCTCACCGCAGACGGAATACCCTGACAGAATGCCCGCCATCGCCGGCTTTTATTGCCGGCAGCCACACAATACCCTTCCAAAACATGCAACAACCATTGGAAGGGCAGCCCCCTGCGCCTGCCCTTCGCCTCATGCATGCCACTTCAGGGCAACCACAGGGCTTGCCCCTACAACATACTCTCATCAAATACATTTGATTGCCGGCTTTTTATGCCGATAATAAAATGTTATATGCAGGGGTATTCGATGGAAGGGCGAAAAAACAGCGCCTGCAGAGGCGCTGTTTCTGTGCGGTGGTGGGGGGGCTGGTGGTGTTCAGGCCAGCGCGCTCATCTCGGTGTCAAAGCGTTTCGCCGGCCTTTTTTCCGACTCGTTTTCTGCTACCGGCGGCATGTAGGGCTGCAGCTGTGCCGCCTGCTGAGGGCGTGGCACAGAGCGCGGGCGGCCTTGCTCGTCAATGGCGACGTAGGTCACGGTGGTTTCTGCCACTTTCAGGAAATGTCCCTGGCGTGTGAGGTATTCAGCGTAAATGGCAATATGCACTGTCATGGAGCTGTTGCCCACGTGCAGCATACGCGCATAAAAAGAAAGCACGTCGCCCGGGTGCGCTGGCTGCTTGAAGAGGAAATTGTTGAATGCAACGGTTGTGATGCGCCCCTGTGCCATGCGTGCGGGCAGCACGGCTGCGGCCATATCGGCTTGAGCCATGAGCCAGCCGCCAAAGATGTGGCCGTTGATATTGGCGTCAGCTGGTGTGGCCATCACGCGCAGTACGAGTTCGTGGTCGTGGGGCAATTCGTCGCCAGGCATATTGGCGCGTGCGCTTTGATTGGCAATGGCGTGCAAGTGAGCGGGCATGTTGTTATCCGTTGATGTAACTGTGTGTTTAGGAGTTTGTTATCAATAACAAAAGCAGATTGTGTGCCGCTGCTGCAGCAGGATGCGTGCCTTTGCGCACGTGCGGCGGGCATCTGTGCAAAAATTCGCAGTTGTATGTTGCGCTGCCGCAAAAGGGCGCACAAAAAAAGGCAGGACTCATATACCCTGTGGCTGCACGCTATGCAGCCCGCAAATATTGCGGGTATCAAAGAGATACTATAGGGTTCTTCACAGCATGATATGGGCTGCTTCTGAATCGTCCGCAGCGCTCTGCAAAAAAGCCCCTTGGTAAAAAAGGGGCTTTGCGCTTGTGTGCCTTTGGCTGCAATTGTCAATTGCGGCCAACTTGGTGATTTTGTCGTGATTTTGTCTGCATATTTTTTCAGCAGCAATTTTTCTCCGTCAGTGCGCGTGCACTGCCTCGCCTCTGAAAGGGCTGCGCCAGGTTGACGCTGCGGGTGTAGGCAGGGCGCTTTACTCGTAGCGCACGCTGACGATTTCGTAGCTGCGTGTGCCGCCGGATGCTTGCACTTGCGCCGTATCGCCTTCTTCCTTTCCGATGAGCGCGCGCGCCAGCGGGCTGAGCACATTGAGCAGACCGTGTTTGACGTCGGCCTCGTCCTCGCCCACGATTTGGTAGGTCACGCTTTTGCCGGAGTCCTCGTCCTCCAGTTCCACCGTGGCGCCAAACACCACGCGCCCCTGCGCTTGCGGCGCCAGCGTGGCGGGGTCGATGATTTGTGCCGAGGCCAGCTTGCCCTCCAAGTCCTGGATGCGCCCTTCAATGAAGCCTTGGCGGTTTTTGGCGGCGTCGTATTCGGCGTTTTCGCTCAGGTCGCCCTGTGCGCGCGCCTCGGCGATGGCACGCACCACCTCGGGGCGCTCTTGGGTTTTCAGACGCTGCAGCTCGGCTTTCAGGCGCTCGGCGCCGCGACGGGTCAGGGGCGTGGTGGAGGACATTTGCTTGCTCTTTCTGCTTCAAAAAAGACAAGCCGCCGGAGGCACAGGGGCGCCCGGCGGCATGAAGAAGCGACTATTTTAGTGCAGCGCAGCATGGGGAGTGAAGCTGCCCGACTCCTCAAAGAGATCCTCGTCGATTTTCTTGATGAACAGTGTCTCCTCTTCCCCGCAGCAGCCCACGCCGCAGCGAGTCATCAGCCGCACCAGGCGCTGGCCGTCACTGAGGACGAGGCGCTGACCAAGCATTGTTGCTGTCTCAATGGCGTCGCTGGTAAAAGAGGAAGGTGTGAGAAACAACCTGCTGGATGTGTGCAACAGCTTCACAGCATGCTGGATTGCACATAAATAAAGCCGACTTCATCCTGTTCACGCTGCCATCACCTGATGTGCCAAGCGCCGCGTGAATCATTTTCTCTGGTGCAGCGCCTTTTCCTTCATATTCTTGTCCCGCCTACAGTGTTATTTTCAAACGGCTTCTGCGGCTTTTGCCCACTGTTGCAATTCCTTGTCCCCCGCTCCGGCAGAAAAGCGCCGCGCTGCCGTGAAATGCGCGCCCGGCGCGCTGGGGTGCACGGCAGAAACAACGGCGCTGGCGCTGCTGCCGCCAGAGGTGACAAAACATGCCACGGTTTTGCCCTCAAAATCGTATGCTTCCAAAAATGTATTGATAATGCGCGGCGGCACCGACCACCAGATGGGCGCGCCAAGGTAAACAATATCCGCCGCTGCCACGGGCGCATTGTGATCTGCCAGCGCCGGGCGCGCCGCTTTATCTGCCATCTCCAGCGTGCTGCGCGAGCCGTTGTCGTGCCAGTTCAAATCAGCGGCGCTGTACGGCTGCGCAGCTTTGATTTCATACAACTCGGCATCAATGGCACGCGCCAGCCGGTGCGCGACGCGCGCTGTGCTGCCGGTGGCGGAAAAATACGCAACCAATTTTTGGCTCATGGCAAAAACTCCTGTATCTCGCTGTCCAGGCAATACGCCTGCTGCGCCATTGTGCGCTCCGGCATGCGCGCCGCGCATGTGTCATTTATCAGGGAAAATAGCACTGCAGTCCTGAATATATGCGGGCAGCGCGCTAGTTTTTCATGATTTTTTTCAGTGGTTGCGAGAGCGTGGCGCGCGGCGCAAAGCCTACGTCCAGCGGGCTGATGCCCGCACCTACGCGCCAGGTGGCGCCGTTTTCAATGGCGCGGTGCGTGAAGTCGCACGCCGCACGCACTGCATCTTCCAGCGCCAGCCCCTGTGCCAGGTGCGCCGCCAGCGCCGACGAGAGCGTGCAGCCCGCCCCGTGCAGGTTGCGCGTGGGCACGCGCGGCGCACGCAGCATCAGCGTGGGCGCACCTGGACGCGCCAGCAAGTCGCACACCTCCGCGCCCGGCAGGTGCCCGCCTTTGAGCAGCACAGCACGCGCGCCAAACGCCAGCAGCGCCTGCGCGGCAGCTGGCATGTCGGGCACGCCACACACTTCGCGCCCAAGCAGCAGCGCAGCCTCGTCCAGGTTGGGGGTGATGACATCGGCGCGCGCAAACAGCAGCTGCACCAGTGCCTGCTCGGCGCCCGCCTCCATCAGCCGAGCACCGCTGGCCGAGACCATCACCGGGTCCAGCACAACGGGCGCGAACGCATGGCGACCCAAGGCGCGCGCCACTTCACGAATCAGCGCCGCCGAGTGCAGCATCCCGATTTTTACGGCGTCCACACCAATATCGGCAGCAACGGCGTCAATTTGCGCTCCCAGAAAATATGGTGGCACGCTGTAAATACCTTCCACTCCCAACGTATTTTGCGCGGTGAGCGCCGCTACGGCACTCATGCCATAACAGCCCAGTGCGGCAAATGTTTTCAAATCCGCTTGAATGCCCGCGCCGCCACCGCTGTCGCTGCCCGCAATGGTGAGCAGGCGCAGTGGCGCGCGCAGTGGCGCGGAGGGAGTCTGGTTCTCTTGCATCATCATCATAAAAACTACCGGCACGGCGCCTATAATACTGCTTTGTTTTCAAAGCTGTATTTTTCTCCATCCAACATGGCTGAACCTCTGCTGCGCCAGCGCCTTGATAAATGGCTGTGGGCGGCGCGTTTTTATAAAACTCGCGCTCTTGCTGCCGATGAAGTCGTGCTGGGGCGCGTGCTGCTGGCGGGCAAACCCACCAAACCCGCGCACGACGTCAAGCCCGGCGACATGCTCACCCTGCGCCAAAACGGCGGCATAGTGCGCGAGGTGCAAGTGCTGGCGCTTGGTACCCGGCGCGGCCCCGCCGCCGAAGCGCAGCTGCTCTACGCAGAAACACCCGAAAGCCGTGCCGCCCGTGAAGCCGCCGCCGCTGCGCGGCGCCTGGCGCCCGAACCGGCGCTCGCCATTCAGCGTGGCCGCCCCACCAAACGCGACCGCCGCGCCCTGCAGCGCGCCCAGCAAGCCAGCCCACGCCCCGGGTGGGGCAAACGCTGGTCGGCAGAAATGCCATAAACCAATTGAAAAAATGGGCTGCAAGCCTCAATGCATTTCCAGCGGCCTTGCTCCTTTTCCCAGCAAAAAATTCACCATATCCACCCGCCCGCGCCGCGCTGCGTGCAACAGCACTGGCCAGCCAAACTTGTCTACTGCATTCACATCAGCGCCAGCGTCAATGAGCGCAGCCGCCATATCTACGTGCCCGCGGGCA
>ONTY01000212.1:3760-6382 GCA_900320815.1 uncultured Pseudomonadota bacterium | reverse complement strand
GGGCAAATTTGATGTCTCGATCCTGGTCGTTTTTGTCACCGCCGCAAATGAGCAGCACAACTACCGGACCGTAATGGGCATAATAAATCCTGTAGCCGGGGGCAACATCGATTTTTTTCTCTTGGACACCTTTCCCAACGCGGCGGGTATGTCCGAAGTTGCCCATTTTCATAAGAGTTACGCCTTTTGCAATCACGGATTGTGCGTACTCATCATGCAGAGCATCCAGCCATTCATCGAACAGCTTGATACCCTGTTCGTTTTCGTAGCGGACAAGGCGATATTTCGCACTATCTGCAGCAGGCTTTGTGCGCGGCGCATTTGCGCGCTCCCGCGATTTGTGAAGTGGCTTTTTCTTTCCCAATGAATTTCTCCTTGCCAAAAGCCAGGAGCCACGAGAAGCCACCGTTGCCGGGGTACGTGACCCCAGCGGGTTTTAAAAATGCCTACAGCCGGCTTTGGGAGCGGGCCTGGGCGCGTTTTCAAGGCTGAACGCGCCGCGAACCTTCCTTGCGTTTGAAGGGGGAAGTTTCGGCAGCAAGTGTAGCCACGCCTTCCCAGTCGCACCGCCCTTGTGCTTCCACCTTAAAAAGGGGAACTATCACGCATCCAACAGACTGTCAAGCGATTTGTGTACTTTTAATTTTTCACGTTGTTTTATTGCGAGCCTCTGCCGTCCAAGCCAAGCTCTGCGCTTTGCGTTGCCTGCAACACATGCAGGTATCTATGGCAACCCACTTTTTCATCTATGGCTTGGCTTCACACTGCTCCTGCACTGGCTGCTGTTGCACTGCTGGCGGCGTGCGCCGCTGTGCCCGATGCCAGTCGTCACGTAGACACACCAGCGGCACACGGCAGCACGGCAGCGACATGCGCATTGCCCGCTACACCACGGTGCGCGCTGTGCCTGCCAAGCAAGCCAGCCGCCCGCTGGACGTACAGGCACGCATTCACTTCCCAAGGCAAACCGTGCGCAGCGTTGGTGACGCGGTGCAGCACACGCTGCTGCGCACCGGCTGGACGCTGGCAAGCGAGAGGCTGGAAGCGCAAGCGCAGCGCGTGCTCACGCTGCCGCTGCCCGATTCACAGCGCGTGCTCGGCCCCTACAGCGTGCGCACCATCCTCGAAGTGCTCACCGGTGAATCCTGGCGCTGGCATGAAGATGCGGTGCGGCGCACCGTGTGGTTTCGGCTTGCTGCCGATGACACTTTGACCGCCGCGCAAAGCACCAAAAAAGATACAGTGCCTGCGCCCGAAGAAGCGGCGCTGCCCCTGCCTGTGCCCGCCAAGCAAGTGCCACTGATTGAATCCATCGACAGTGCCGAGGAAGTCCTTGTTGTGCCCGCAACTGACGGGGAGGCGCAGCCATGAGCGCAACGACAGCATCCGCTGCACCAGCCACAGCAACGACGCCGCCGCGCCCCAAAACAGGCCGAGTACTTGTGCTGCTGGCAGCACTTGCCGCCGGTTTCGTCGCCGGCGGCGCCTGGTGGCTGCAACAGCGCCAAGGGGCAGCAGCACCGCTGCCGCTGGCCGAAGACACAGTGGCAATGGCTGCCGCCAGCGCCGCTGCTGCGTCGCCAGCCGCATCAGCAGCGGCAGTCCCCGTTGCTTCGGCGGCGCCCATCGCTTTGCCCGCACCCATGCCGGCACCCGCGCCAAGTGTGCCCACTGTTGCTGCCGTGCCAGAGCATCTGGCATATAACTTGGCTGCCATTGACCGCCGCATCAGCGACGCACTCACGCAAGCGAGCGAGGCACAGGCAACTGTGCGTGTGCTCGAACAACGGGTCGCGGCGCTGGAATCTTCCCTGGCAAAAACCGCAGCGCGTGCCGATGCCCTGGCAGAAAAACTCGCTGCTGCTCAAGCCAAACCGTCGCCAACCAAGGCGTCCCAAGTAGCCGAAGCCGCCAAGCCTGCCGCAAAAACTGCTGCGACAAAAACAAACGACACGACGAGCACTGCCAAAAAAACAGTGCGCAAGCTGGCTTCAAAAACCGCCCGCAGCGTCAAAAACAAAACTGTGCGCGCTGCCCCAACGGAGAAAACCGCCAAAACTGCAACAGCACCGCGCACCGCCGCGCCTACGGCATACGCACAAGGCGAGCTGCTGGCCGTTGATATATGGGACGGAAAACCCAGCGCCGTTGTCGGTACTGGCGTGGTGGGAGACCGGCGCGTGCGCGTGCTCCAGCCAGGGGAGCAGTTGCACGGCATCAGCCTGGTTGATGCTGATGCCCAGAAGGGACGTGCCACCTTTGCCACGAGTTCTGGCAGCCGCTTCACACTGCACACGGGCGAAGGAGGCGCACCATGAAAAAGCAGGAAAACAAGAGAGTATTCAATTGTTACCCGCAACTTGCGCCGGTAGTCATGAATTATCTCAAGGGGTATTTGAAGCTGCTGGCACTTGGTGCCATTGCCCTTGGTCTGGGCGGCGTGCAGGCGCAAACGGCGCAACACACGCAAGAAGCACACACGCAAGCGGGCAGCACACAAGCTGCACCCTCGCAAGGCGAGTGGACTGCGCTGAGCGAGCACGACAGATTGCTGGCGCAAATCTGGGGGCTGGAGAAAGAAGAAATGCAGCGCGCCAAAGTGCTGCTGCAGGATATCAAGAA
>ONTY01000212.1:0-3741 GCA_900320815.1 uncultured Pseudomonadota bacterium | reverse complement strand
ATCGAGGCTCTGGGCATTCACGCGCGCACGGATGCGGAGCGGCGCAAATATGCTGAGGCTTTCGCGCGCGCTTTTCATCAGGACGTGCAGCGTTCTCTTGCCTGGCAGCGTGAGTTTTCAGCGGCGATGCAGCGCCTGTATCCAGGTGAGCCAGTCATTGACTGGAGCGGACAGGCGCCCGTGCGTGCACACCCCGGCGCTGCACAAATCCTGCACCTACCGCACAGCATGCTGGCAGACGATGCACCTGCCACTCCCGTCCCAGCAGCATCGGGAGACGCACGATGAGCGCCACCACCTCACGCCGCGCTCTGCTTGCTGCTGCTCTTGGAGGGCTGGCCACCACTGCGCCTGTGCACGCGGCCATACGGCGCATCGAACCCGCACGCTTGCGCCGCATTGAGCCGCGCCTGGATGCACTTTCACCGGCGGCGCCATCCGCACCGCTTCCTCGTCGCAAAGCCGCCCGCACCAAGGTGGCAAAAGCGCCGCCTCTCGCACCGCCTGCAGCTTACGTGCGCGCAGCGCAGCGCCACGGCATCCCGCCCTGGCTGCTGTATGGCGTGGCGCTGCAGGAATCACAGCTGCGCTTTGGCGCTCTTACCTTGCCGTATCCCTGGACGCTGTGCATCGCCGGCAGCGGGCGGCGCTTTGCAAGCTACGCCAGCGCGCTGGCGGCACTCAAAACCGCCGTCCAACACACATCCAACGTCGACATCGGCCTCATGCAAGTCAACTGGCGCTGGCACGCCAGCCGCCTCGGCAGCCTGGAGCGGGCGCTGGAGCCGTACGCCAATCTGGACATCGGTGCGCGCATCCTGCGCGCGCAGTTCGACGCACGGGGAAGCTGGCTGGCTGCCGTGGCCGACTACCACACGGGCGGCAATCCGTCCGCGCGTGCGCGCGGAGAACCAGTTCAGCGCGCGTCATGCCCATGCCCACGAGAATCCGTCCGCGCGTGCGCGCGGAGAACGGTACATGCGGCAGACCTTTGCGCGCCTTGCGCGCATGGGTGTGCCGATGAAAGGAGCCTTGGCATGAACCCGAACACCGTGCTCGAAGGCCTGCTGCGCCCGCCCGTCGAGTTGTATTCAGCGGCCACCAGCTTCAGTGTGGCCGCCGCCGCCGCAGTAGCGCCGTGGAGCCTGATGATGCCGCCCGCCCTCGGGTTTGTGACGGCTGGCGTGGCCGCAGGCTTTGCCGGCGTGCGGATGCGCCAGGCAATGAAGGTGCTGCGCTACCAGCACGGCATGAAGTTCTATCAGGTCACGCGCGTTGCGCCCTCGCGCCTGCCCGCCAAGCCTGACGCCCTGTATCTCGGCCAGGGCTTTGAGTGGAAGCAGGTGCATGCGCAGCGGCGGCACGACGCCGCAGAAAAATCTGCCGAGCCGTTCATCCACCCCTCGGCGCTTGAAACAGGCCTGCGTAAAACGGGGCAGCGACTGATAGAAAGCAAAAGCAGCAACCCGATTGCCAAACTTGGGGCAACCGTGGCTTCGTGGGATGCCTGGTACAACCCATTGCACCCCTACCCCGACCTGGGCGGCACGCCCATCCTGCACGGCGTGGGCAGCATGGACGAGAAGCCGGTATCGCTGCGGCAGTCTGCTCGCAGCGGGCACATGCTGGTCATGGGCACCACGCGCGTCGGCAAGACGCGCCTGCTGGAATTGCTCGTGACGCAGGACATTCACGCGGGCAAGGTGACGATAGTCATCGACCCCAAGGGCGATGCCGACCTGATGCTGCGCATGGTGGCCGAGGCCAAGCGCGCTGGCCGCGAGCAGCAGTTCTACATGTTCCACCTGGGCTACCCGGACATCTCGGCACGCTACAACGGGATTGGCAACTTTGGCCGCATCACGGAAATCGCCGGTCGCGTCACCAACGCCCTGCCCTCATCGGGCATAATGCACAGTTTGCTCCGACGGAATATGGAACAGGAGCGACTGTTGTCAACGCTGTTACCGCAACGGTAAGTGCCGCAGGTGTTGGTTTATATGCCGCCGAAGTGCAAATGATGCGCCAACCGCTGCTCACCGGCTTGCCAATGGCGCAGGCGCTGCTGCTGATGGGTATCTACACCTTCCTTCCCCTGGCCATATTCCTCTCTGGCTACGACCTGCGCGCACTGTTTCTTGGCTCCGTGGCGCTTTTTACGGTCAAGATGTTTGCTTCCATGTGGGTGATTGCGCAGTGGATGGATGCCAAACTGGTGGCATCCATGTACCCAACCGGAACAATTAACAATGTTGCCAGAACAGCCTCCCTGTTTTATAGAAATATATTTACAATCATTGATGTACCTCGATATGCCATTGATGCCTATAAGGCCGCCATTCTCGACACTTTACTTGTTTTGCTGCTCATCGGTCTGCCAATGCTCTGGGTCAGCATGATGGGCTGGCTTGGCATCAATCTCAATGCGGCAATCAAAAGCATCATGAGTGCGGCAGAAGACAATGCCAAGCAATCAGCGCAAACTTCAGCGGCTGTTGTAAAATATGTTGCCAATACAGCTATAAAAAAATCTATGAAAAAAGGGCCATGAGAGATGGCACACCAAAGAGCTATCGCAATCAAAAATTGCCGCTGCAAATGGCACGCGCTATGTTTGCTTCCTGGAAGCTGCCGCCCAGTCTTCAATTCCCAGTCCTTCAACACGTCCAAACTCGCGCGTGTTGTTGGTCACCAAGATGCAGTCCGTCGCCAGGCAGTGCCCTGCAATGGCAATGTCATTGCCTCCTATCAACTCTCCCTTGGTGGCAAGCTGACCATACACCTTGGCGCTGGCGTCAGCGGCTGCCTTATCAAAAGGCAGAATATCCACGCAACGAATGAAAGCGTCTACCCGCCGATGCAGCTTGGGCGAAGCATTCGGCTTGGACGCACCTCTTCTAAGCTCCATGTAGCTTATGGCGGAAATTACACATTTCCGGCTCTGTGCAATCGCCTCACTCAAAGCAGCCAAAACGGAAGGGGGAGACTGGCGCATGATGAAAGAACATATGTTGGTATCCAACATATAGGGTTTGTGCTTCATTCCCATCCTTCAAACAGTTTATCAATACGCTCAAAGTCAAAGAGTTCAGGGCGCTCTGACAGAAAATCTGCGTCTACCGGCTCGCCTTTCAAGAACTCTTCCCAATTCGCTTTGACTGCCTCTGCCCGCGCAGTTTCTTCTTGCGCAGCAGCATCTCCAAAGTCAGATGGCGGCATCGCTGACCGAGGCGCAACCAGTTCGAACGGCAGTCGTCCTTCATTGGCCACGCGCACGAGCAGCAGTCGCAGTGCGTCCGAGATGGTCAAACCCATCGCTTCCAGCGCAGCACCAGCGCGTTGCTTGATGTCCGCACTGACGCGAGCACGCACAATGGTGTCGGCAGTAGCAACAGTCATGGTGGTTTATTCCTTCTACCTTCTACTCCATGCGGCGCATTGTAGCTACAACGTGCCGCGATGCACGCCTAAAAGCGTGTGAATCTCACATATCACAAAATTACTTGATGGGGTATCAATATGGACAACCTTGAAGCTGCTGCCATGCCTGTTACCTCAGCGCAGCATGTGCCAGAGAGCCGCATCATCTGGCAAGCCAGCGAAGGGCAGGTGGTCAACGCCTGGGTGTTTGTGTTCGCGGTTTTGTTTTGCTGGCTGCTGTTGCCAGTGGGCTGGGCGCTCTACCGTTATCTCAAAACCGCCAATCACGTCTACACGCTCACCGACCAGCGGCTGCTGGAG
>ONTY01000337.1 GCA_900320815.1 uncultured Pseudomonadota bacterium | reverse complement strand
GCCGCTTTCTTCGTTATAAAAATCAATGGCAGCGCCGGGCTGGAGAATTTCGTAGACGCTCATGGCTGCGTCGCCCACAAATATCAGCTTATAGTCGCGCCCATAGGTATGCATCAATTGCTGTGTGGGAATATAGGCGCCGCCGCGCCAGAGTTTTTCATACACGCAATTGTGAAAATGAAAAACCTCCAGATGCTTGAACGCCAGCCGCGCGGCAGAAAACAATTCGCGCACGCGCTGCACATGCCAGTCCATGCTGCCGCCCGCGTCCAGCAGCAGCAGCACTTTGACGTTGTTGTGCCGCTGCGGGCGCATTTGAATATCCAGCCAGCCGCCCTGCTCAGCGGTGGCGCGCACGGTGGCGGGCACGTCAAGCTGCAGCTGCCCGCCCTGGCGCGCAAAGCGGCGCAGCCGCCGCAGCGCCACCTGCAGCGCGCGCTGCCCCAGCGCCTCGTCTTCGTCGTAGTCGCGCCATTGGCGCTGCTCCCACACCTTCACGGCGCGGCGGTGGCGGCTGTGCCCGCCGATGCGTATGCCCTGCGGGTTATAGCCGCCGTGTCCAAAGGGGCTGGTGCCGCCGGTGCCTATCCATTTGTTGCCGCCTTCGTGGCGCTCTTTTTGCTCCTGCAAAAGCGCCTGCAGGCGGCTCATCAACGCGTCAAAATCCATTTTCTCCAGCGCCGCCATATGCTCCGGCGAGAGAATGCGCTGCATGTGCTGGCGCAGCCATTCTTCGGGAGTTTGCGCGAGTTTTTCCAGCTCATCGTCAAGCGCCGCTGCCGCTGCCACGCCCTGAAAACAGACGCCAAAGGCGCGGTCAGGCGCGCGCCAGGTTGTAGAAATCGTCCAGGCTGCAGCCGCTGTCCGGGCCGACGACGCCCATTTTCAGCGCGCGCAGCAGCGTCAGAAACTCGGTCACGGAGACGGGTAGCCGCTCACGCCGCAGCGCATATAAAAAGCCAGTGAACATGGCGTTTTTTCAGCGCAGTCCACCGGCTCTGGATGCCGCCATGCGCGCCATGTGGTGCAGCACATCCAGGTCCTGCTCGTTTTTCAGCAGCGCGCCCGCCAGCGGCGGCACGCCGTCCTGCCCTTCGCGCACCTGCTGCGGCGTGGCGCCTTCGGCCAGCAGCAGGCGCAGCCAGTCCAACAATTCACTCGTGGATGGTTTTTTCTTCAAGCCTGGCACGCCGCGCAGCGCATAAAACACGCGCATGGCTTCCATGAGCAATTCGGCGTGCAGGTCCGGAAAATGCACGGCGACGATTTTTTTCATCGTCTCCTCGTCCGGAAAGCGAATGTAGTGGAAAAAGCAGCGGCGCAAAAAGGCATCAGGCAGCTCTTTTTCATTGTTGCTGGTGATGAAGACTAGCGGACGGTGGCGCGCCTGCACGCGCTCGCGCGTTTCATAGCAGTAAAACTCCATGCGATCGAGTTCGCGCAGCAGGTCGTTGGGAAACTCAATATCCGCCTTGTCAATTTCGTCAATCAGCAGCGCGCACGGGCTGCCGGCTTCAAACGCCTGCCAGAGCACGCCTTTGACAATATAGTTGCGAATGTCTTTGACGCGCTCATCGCCAAGCTGCCCGTCGCGCAGGCGGCTGACGGCGTCATATTCATACAAGCCCTGCTGTGCGCGCGTGGTGCTTTTGATGTGCCACTCGAGCAGTGGCATGCCCAGCGCGCTGGCGGCCTCTTCGGCCAGCATGGTTTTGCCTGTGCCCGGCTCGCCCTTAATGAGCAGCGGGCGCCCCAGCGTGATGGCGGCGTTTACCGCCAGCCGCAATTCGGGGGTGGCAATATAGCGGTCAGTGCCTTGAAACTTCATGGTGTTTTGTTTGAAAAATAAAAAAAGAAACGCCGGGCGGCTTGTGTCTGCCGCCCGGCGCGCTGTGCAGAAAATATAGCCGTTTTTCAGCCTGGCTTGCCATCGACGCGCGGACGCCCGTACCAGCCGCCGTAGTGCAGCGCCCACGCCAGCACCGCCACCGTCCACGCCAGCGCCACCAGCAGCACCGTCCACTGCGGCGCGCCCTGCACCGCCGCCACCAAGCGCAGCACCACCACGCCCTGAAACGCCCAAAACAGCCGCCAGACAAAGTTGTCTGCCGCCAGAGTGCGCCCGCTGTGTCCGCAGGAGACGCGCGTGACCATCGCCAGCATCACCGAGCCAA
>ONTY01000089.1 GCA_900320815.1 uncultured Pseudomonadota bacterium | reverse complement strand
TGGCAGAAACCACCAAGGCTTTTACTGAGCATTTTGGAAATTACGGCTTTGCGTTTGCACAGGTGGAAGCTGTGCAGGATATTGATCGCGCGCAGCGCCGCGTGGCGCTGACGCTGCGCTCAGAGCCTGGGCGGCGTGCGTATGTGCGGCGCATTAATGTGGTGGGCAATACACGCACAAAAGATGAAGTTATCCGGCGCGAGTTTCGCCAGTACGAGTCTTCCTGGTATGACGCAGAGAAAATCCGCCTCTCGCGCGACCGCGTGGACCGGTTGGGATATTTCACCGAGTTGTCTGTGTCTACGGCAGAAGTGCCCGGCGCGCCTGACCAGGTGGACCTGAATGTGGAACTCAAGGAAAAACCCACAGGCAACATCAGCCTGGGCGCGGGGTTTTCGTCGGCAGAAAAGCTGTCATTTACCTTTGGCCTGTCACAGGACAACGCTTTTGGTTCGGGCAACAAGCTGGATTTGCAGCTCAATACCGGCAAATACAACCGCACGGTGGTCATCAGCGCCACCGACCCGTATTTCACGCGCGATGGTATTTCGCGCACTGTGGACGTGTATTACCGCACGCAAAAGCCCTACCAGGACCAAGGCGGCACCTATACGCTGCAAACGATGGGCGCGGGGCTGCGTTTTGGTGTGCCGGTTTCGGAGCTGGACACGGTGTATGTGGGCATGAATGCCGAGCAGACACGCATTAAAACTGGCACCAATATTCCGGCCTCATATCTGCATTACGCCGAGCGTTTTGGCTACCGCAGCACCTACTTTCCCCTGACCCTGGGCTGGTCGCGCGACTCGCGCGACAGTGCGCTGGCACCCAATTCCGGGCGCTACCAGCGGCTGAGCGGCGAACTGGGGCTGTTTGGCGATGCACGCTACGTCAAGGCCGATTACCAATACCAGCAATATGTTCCGCTCAACAAGCAATACACGATAGCGTTCAACGGTGAGGTCGGCTGGGGCAAGGGGTTGAACGGGCGTCCGTTCCCAGTGTTCAAGAACTTCTACGCCGGCGGCCTTGGCTCGGTGCGCGGCTACGAGCAGTCCACGATGGGGCCGCGCGATGTGACTGGCTCATTTATTGGCGGCACGCGCAAGCTGGTGTTCAACACCGAACTGATTACCCCCTTCCCAGGCGCTGGCAACGACCGCACGCTGCGCCTGTTCGGCTTTGTAGACGTGGGGGCACTGTATGGCGATGGGCAGAAGGTCGATCGCCACGGGTTGCGCTATTCCAGCGGTGTGGGGCTGAGCTGGATTTCGCCAATGGGGCCGCTGCGCTTCGCGTATGCCGTGCCTTTGCGGAAAAAGCCGGGCGATAGAATCCAGCGTTTTCAGTTTCAAATTGGCACTTCGTTTTGAGCAAGATACCCATGATTGCCGCCCGTCAATGGATGATGGCCGCCGCTCTGGCGGCTTTTGCTTGTGCGCCGCTGGCGCAAACCTCGATCACCTCGCGCATCGGCTTCATCAACACCGACCGCATGTTGCGTGAGGCGCAACCCGCCAAGGCCGCGCAAACCAAGCTCGAGCAGGAGTTTTCCAAACGCGAGCGCGACATCAGCAGCGCCGCTGATGCACTGCGCGCCGAGTCCGAGCGATTTGAGCGCGAGGCGCCCACGATGAGCGACGGCCAGCGCCAGACGCGCCAGCGCCGCCTGCTCGAACAAGACCGCGACTTGCAGCGCCGCCGCCGCGAGTTTCAGGAAGACCTGAACGCGCGCAAGCAGGAAGAGCTCCAGCACATCCTGGATCGCGCCAACGCCATCGTCAAACAGGTGGCAGAAGCGGGCAAGTACGACGTCATCCTGCAAGAGGCGGTGTATATCAACCCCGCTCTGGACATCACCGATCAGGTGATTCGCGCACTCAACGCCAACAAATGAGCGCGGCAGCCGCGCTTGGAGGAGGATGGCACCGGTGACGCTGCGCGTTGGGGACATCGTTGCCGCGCTGGGCGGCGAGTTGCTGGGCGATGCGCAGCGCGGCATTGCGCGCTTGGCACCGCTGGAGGCTGCGCAGCCGGATGAGTTGAGCTTCCTGGCCGACGCGCGGCTGACGCACGCACTCAAAGGCTCGCAGGCGGGCTGCGTCATCGTCGCACCTGCCATGCGTGAGGCTGCTGCCGCACGCGGGGACTGCATCGTCACCGACAACCCGCACCTGTACTTCGCCCGCCTCACGCAGCTTTGGCAGCGCGTGCACGGCGCCGTGCCACAGCCGGGTATCCATCCCAGCGCCGTGGTGGAAGAAGGTGCCATCATTGATCCCAGCGCCAGCGTCGGTGCGCTGAGCTTTATCGGGCGCGGCGCGCGCATTGGCGCCGGCACCATCATCCGCGAGCGCGTCACGATAGAGCAGGGGTGCAGCATTGGCGCGCGCTGCCTCATCCAGAGTGGTGCTGTCATTGGTGGCGACGGCTTCGGCTTTGCGTCCACGCCAGAAGGTGGCTGGGAAAAGATTGAGCAGCTCGGCGCCGTGCGCATTGGCGATGATGTGGAAATCGGCGCCAACACCTGCATTGACCGTGGCGCGCTGGGCGATACCGTGATTGAAGACGGCGTCAAGCTCGACAACCTCATCCAGATTGCTCACAACTGCCACATCGGGCGCCACACGGCGATGGCTGGCTGCGTGGGCGTGGCGGGCAGCGCGCACATTGGCGCGCATTGCACCGTGGGTGGCGCCGGCATGATTCTTGGGCACCTGCACATTGCCGACCATGTGCACATTTCCTCGGCGTCCATCGTCACGCGCTCCATTCGCCGCCCGGGGCACTACACGGGCTTTTTCCCGCTGGACGACAACGCGCAGTGGGAAAAGAACGCTGCTGCGCTCAAGCAAATCCACCGCCTGCGCGAGCGCATCCGCAGCCTGGAGCAGCAACTCCTTGCTGTTGCAGGAGCCTCCTGAACCCTACACACCACGCCCGGCGCGCCGCCGCAGCGCGGAGAGAACACGTATTTATTGAAAGCTATACGCCATGCAGGACATCCACCACATCATGAGCAAGCTGCCGCACCGCTACCCGTTTTTGCTGGTGGACAGAGTGCTGGACATTGACGTGCAGGCCAAGACGATTCGCGCCGTCAAGAACGTCACCGTCAACGAGCCATGCTTTACCGGCCACTTTCCCGGGCGCCCCATCATGCCCGGCGTACTCATGTTGGAGGCGATGGCGCAAAGCTGCGCGCTGCTGGCGTTTGAAACCGAGGGCGTGTCGCTGGGCGACAACCAGGTGTTCTATTTCGTGGGCATTGACGGCGCGCGCTTCAAGCACCCCGTGGAGCCGGGCGACCAGCTCATGCTGCACGCAGCCCTTGACAGGGCGCGCGGCGGCATCTACCGCTTCAACTGCCGTGCCACTGTGGGCGAGGAAACCGCGTGCGAAGCAGCCATCATGTGCACCATGCGCGACGTCGGCTGATTTTGTTGCTCTCATTCTCTGCCCCGTATGAGCCTGCCCGATCACGGCATCCATCCCACCGCCCAGATTGCCCCGGGCGCTGAGCTGGACAGCAGCGTCGCTGTGGGCGCCTACACCGTCATCGGCGCGCACGTGCGCATTGGCGCGGGCTGCCGCATCGGCGCGCACTGCGTCATAGGCGGCCACACCACCATCGGGCCAGGCAACCGTATCTTCCAGTTCGCCAGCATCGGCGCTGAGCCGCAAGACAAGAAATACGCCGGCGAGCCGACGCGCCTGGAAATTGGCTGCGGCAACACCATTCGCGAGTTCGTCACCATCAACACCGGCACTGTGCAAGACGCCGGCGCCACGCGCCTGGGCGATGACAACTGGATCATGGCCTACGTGCACGTGGCGCACGACTGCCAGCTTGGCAGTCACATCATCCTGGCCAACGCTGTGCAGCTCGCTGGCCACGTGCACCTGGACGACTGGGTCTTTCTCGGCGGGCTGACTGGCGTGCACCAGTACGGGCGCGTGGGCGCGCACGCCATGACGGCATTCCAGACGCGCCTGGCGCAAGACGTGCCTCCTTTTGTTACCGCTGGCGGCAACCCGGCCCATGCACAAACCATCAACGCCGAGGGACTGCGGCGGCGCGGCTTTTCCACTGAACGCATCGCACAGGTGCGGCAGATGTACCGCCTGCTGTATCGCCGTGGCCTGACGCTGGAAGAAGCGCGCGGTGCCATCGCCGCGCTGCATGGCAAGGTGGCGGAGGGCGATGCAGACGTGGCACTGATGCTGGAGTTCCTGCGCGCCTCCGGGCGCGGCATCGTGCGCTAAAAACAGTGCATGGGTATATATTTCCAGCCGGCTCAAGTTGCCGGCGATGGAATGCATTCTCAGTGGGTATCTATATACTATAAAGAGATGTATTTGATTGCCGGCCTGTTGAGCCGGTGATAAATGTATACCTGCTGATATTTTGTCGGCGTTGCACGAAACCTCCACCATGCCCGCTACCCCCTTCTTTGCGCTCGCCGCTGGCGAAGCCTCAGGCGACGTGCTCGCCGCGCAGCTTCTGGCGGCGCTGGCGGCGCGCTGGCCGGCGATGCGCGCGGCGGGCATTGGCGGCGCGTACATGGCCGCTCAGGGCTTTGAAGTCTGGGAGCCGGTGGAAAAACTCTCCGTGCGCGGCTACTGGGAGGTGCTGCCGCGCCTGCCCGCGCTGCTGCGCCTGCGCCGCAATGTGGGAGGGCGGCTGCTGGCGGAAAAACCTGACCTGTTCATCGGCGTGGACGCGCCGGACTTCAACTTTGCGCTGGAAGAGCGTCTGCGCAGCGCCGGCATTGCCACGCTGCACTTCGTGAGCCCGTCGTTTTGGGCGTGGCGTCCGGAAAAGCTGCTGCGCCTGCGCCGCGCCGCCGACCATGTGCTCTGCCTTTTCCCCTTTGAGCCTGACTTGCTGCGCGCCGCCGGCATTGCCGCCACCTACATCGGCCACCCGCTGGCGGGTGTCATTCCGATGGAGCCTAACCGTGCCGCCGCGCGCGCGGCGCTTGGCCTGCCGCAGCAGGGCAGGGTGCTGGCGCTGCTGCCCGGCAGCCGCACGGCGGAAGTGCAGCATCTCGGGCGCCGCTTTTTTCAGGCCGCGCAGCAGGTGCTGCAAAGCGGCGCCATCACGCAGCTTGTGCTGCCCGCCGTGCCGCACCTGTTTGACAGGGTGCAGGCGCTGGCGGGTGAAATGCTGACCGCAGCAGAAAAAGAACGCCTGCTGCTGCTGCGCGGGCGCGCGCAAGACGCCTTGGCCGCTTGCGACGTCACGCTCATTGCCAGCGGCACCGCCACGCTGGAAGCGGCGCTGATGAAACGCCCCATGGTCATCGCCTACGCCATGCCCGCCGCAAGCTACTGGCTCATGCGCCGCCGGCGGCAATTGCCGTGGGTCGGGCTGCCCAACATCCTCTGCGCGCCGCTTCGCTGGCTGCAGCGCCCGGCAAACGTGCCCGCGCATCAGTGGGCCGACGCGCCCGATGCCCCCTTTGCCGTGCCTGAATTGCTGCAGCACGCCGCCACCCCCGCCGCGCTGGCCGCCGCTGTGCAGCACTGGCTGGCGCACCCCGACGAAGTCGCCGCCTTGCAGCAGCGTTTCACCGCCCTGCACCACGAGTTGCGCCGCGACAGCGCATTTCTGGCTGCCGATGTCATCCAGAGCCTCCTTGCGCACACATAAAAGCGCCGCTCCCTCGCGCGAGGCGCTGCGCCGCTGGCGCGCTGAGCCGCTGCTCGCTGGCGTGGACGAAGCCGGGCGCGGCCCGCTGGCTGGCCCCGTGATTGCCGCCGCCGTCATCCTGGACCCGCGCCAGCCCATTGCGGGATTGGCCGACTCCAAACGCCTCTCGCCCCGGCGCCGCGAGCGCCTGCACGACCTCATCTGCGAGCGCGCCCTCTGCTGCGCCGTGGGCGAAGCCAGCGTGCAAGAAATTGATCGCCTCAACATCCTGCAGGCAACGCTGCTGGCCATGCAGCGCGCCATCGCCGGCCTGCGCCTGCCCCCGCGCCTGGTGCTCGTGGACGGCAACCGCCTGCCCGCGCTTGCCGTGCCCGCCCACGCCGTGGTGCGCGGCGACGCCCTCGTGCCCGCAATCTCGGCGGCTTCCATCGTCGCCAAAGTGCGCCGCGACTGGCTCTGCCAGCAGCTTGACGAGCAATACCCCCAATATGGCTTTGCCGCGCACAAGGGCTACGGCACCGCCGCGCACCTCGCCGCCCTGCAGCAGCATGGACCCTGTCCGCAACACCGCCGCAGCTTCGCGCCTGTGGCGGCTGCGGCATTGGCAGTGCGCGAGGCAAGGCAGACGCATCCCTGAACCTCTATCTACATACCACGTTTAT